>JAAHHL010000795.1 GCA_010672185.1 Caldora sp. SIO3E6
AGGAGCTGGGGAGATAGGGAAAAATCCTTGATTTATAGCAGTTGCTAAGGCGATTAGGACAACGCCAAATGCAGCAAACCTTTACCTTCAATCTTTTCCCTTGGAGCCTTCTGCCTTCTGCCCTCTGCCTTCTGCCTTTTGCTATATAGGCATAATAACCGATAGGATAAATTAATCATTCCATGTCACCGACATTCCAGTACTATACCGAAAGTCGCCACGCTACTTGGTTAGAACTATTCTTCGACCTAGTATTTGTTGCCAGCATTAGCGTTATTACCCATCACCTGGCTCATATTCATCATGGGCATCTCGAAGGTAAGCAGGTGATCTTGTATTTCACTGAGTTTATCCCTGTGTGGTGGATTTGGGCAAGCCATACCTTGTACGCCAATCGGTTCGATACCGACAGCCGCACCCATCGGGTTGCCAGCCTGGTGATTATGTTTTTGATGATGACTCTATCGCCATTTTTGGACACAGGGTTTCTGGAATACTCAGCCCGATTTGTTCTCTACTATGGAGGAATTCGGGTGGTGCTGGCAGCTATGTATTTGACAACTAGTTACCGATTCCAGGAAACTCGGCCTTATACTCAAAAGATGGGGGTAATGATTTTAGGTGGAGTTGCGATCGCTCTCCTTTCCCTCCTCTTTGGCTCCCCCTTACGACCAATCATCTTTCTCGGTAGCATTGGCTTGGAGATGATCGCAACAGCATATCTAAGTAACAGTGCGGATTTGAAACTCGTCCATCGTGAACATTTAGTTGAGCGAGTTGGACTCCTCTCCATTATTTTGCTAGGGGAATCGGTGATTAGCTTAGTAGGAGGACTCAGCGATATTGCATGGGAGCAATTCGATATCGTGGCAGCCATCACTGGCTTCTTAATGATTGGGGCAATTTGGTGGATTTATTTTGATGGCTTCCCCCTGCTAGAGAGGGCCAAGGGGATTAAATATGGCTTTCCCCTTCTCTATTCCCATGTGTTGTTTTTGTTAGGTATGGGAATTCTCTCAAGTCTGATTCGGCATACTATTTTGAATGATATAGCAATAAGGGATTTTAGGTGGTTAGCGATCGCGGGCATGACTTTGTTCTATTTGGGTAAACAGATCAGCTACTACTTAGCGTTTCCCACAGCCCGTACTATCATCATAATTAATACTGTTGTTTGTATTAGTGTGACAGTATTCTCTACATTTTTGCCTCGCCCAGAATACATGCTAATCGGCATCACTTTGGGTATGTTGTTCTATGTCTATTCCAACTTCCGGTGGACATTGACAAAGGATTTTTCTGAGTATCTGGCAGAATAGTTTACAGATGCCAAGTATAGAGCATATTCATAACATTGACTTCAAATCTGTGGAACTTCGCTTCTAGCCTGTCATCCAATCCTCAAAAGCATTGAGCATAACCTTGACTAAAATCTGTGGAACAGGCTTCTAGCCTGTCATTCAATCCTCACAAGCATTGAGAATAACATGGACTAAAATCTGTGGAACAGTCTTCTAGCCTTTCATTCAATCCTCACAAGCATTGAGCATAACATGGACTAAAATCTGTGGAACAGTCTTCTAGCCTTTCATTCAATCCTCAAAAGCATTGAGCATAACATGGACTAAAATCTGTCGAACAGTCTTCTAGCCTTTCATTCAATCCTCACAAGCATTGAGCATAACATGGACTAAAATCTGTGGAACAGGCTTCTAGGCTGTCATCCAATCCTCAAAAGCATTGAGAATAACATGGACTAAACTGTGGAACAGGCTTCTAGGCTGTCATCCAATCCTCACAAGTATTGAGAATAACATGGACTAAAATCTGTGGAACAGGCTTCTAGCCTGTCATTCAATCCTCACAAGCATTGAGAATAACATTGACTAAAATCTGTGGAACAGGCTTCTAGCCTGTCATTCAATCCTCAAAAGCATTGAGCATAACATGGACTAAAATCTGTGGAACAGGCTTCTAGCCTGTCATTCAGCGCACCAAATTCTGGGTACAATCATTTTCACCCAATCGCCTAACTTTCACCAAAATTTGTAGGATAGCCTAGAAGCCTGTCTTTCTGTTTTCACTGGCAAGATGTGTACAGCATTCTCCGCAAGTTGGTTGCGATTCCAGTTATTTTTTGTTATTATTTTATAATAGGAAAAGTGTGCGCTTATATATAAAAGACTTCACATTAAGCGCAAGCATTGAGGGCGCACGTCGGTGCGCCCCTACTGTTAATCTGGGAATAGGATACATTCATTACGACACCCCAAATTTGTAGGGCCATATTGCATATGCCCATTAGCATACCCCCATTGCCTAGAACACTGATTCAGTATTCCTATTTACGCTAAAATCGACATCTGTTGGGCGAAGCATTCGGACTGAAAAACTAGGGTTTGAGAGATAAATTATCGCCCGAATGCTTTGCTGCTAAAGCACCATGCTGCGCAAACGCCCCTACATCTAATTCTGGTTAGTGAATCGGTGTTCTAGCTGAAGGCGATCGCAATTTCATTCTAAATTCTAAATTCTTAATTCTCCATTCCTTTTTGCCGACAAATCTCTTGCTCTTCCGCATCAGGATGGGTAGCAAGATAATCTTGGAGCCAGTCGCAACCCCGTGCTAGTAAATCCTCCAGATCCATACTCCACAGAATCACTTTGCCGTCCCGACTACCAGAAGCAAGGAGCTTGCCATCGGGACTGAAACTTACGCCGTTGACCCAACTTTGATGTCCAGAGAGGGTAAGGGGTTCTCCTCCCTTCTCCAAATCCCATATTTTGATGGTTTTGTCATCACTGCCAGAGGCAAGAAGCTTGCCGTTGGGGCTAAAACTCACGCTGTAGACTGAACCTTGATGTTCAGAAAGAGTAAGGGGTTCTCCTCCCTTCTCCAAATCCCATATTTTGATGGTTTTGTCATCACTGCCAGAGGCAAGGAGCTTGCCGTTGGGGCTAAAACTCACGCTGTAGACCAAACTTTGATGTCCAGAGAGAGTAAGGGGTTTTCCTCCCTTCTCCAAATCCCATATTTTGATGGTTTTGTCACTACTACCAGAGGCAAGGAGCTTACCATCCGAACTGAAACTGACACTGTAGACAACACTTTGATGTCCAGAGAGGGTAAGGGGGTCTCCTCCCTTCTCCAAATTCCAAATTTTGATGGTTTTGTCAAAACTGCCAGAAGCAAGGAGCTTGTTGTAGGGGCTGAAACTGACGCTGATAACCAAACTTTGATGTCCAGAGAGAGTAAGGGGTTTTCCTCCCTTCTCCAAATCCCATATTTTGATGGTTGTGTCACTACTGCCAGAAGCAAGAAACTTACCATCAGGACTAAAACTTACGCTGTTGACCAAATCTTGATGTTCAGAGAGAGTAAAGGATTCTCCTCCCTTCTCCAAATCCCATACTTTGATGGCTTTTTCCCCACTACCAGAGGCAAGAAACTTACCATCAGGACTGAAACTCACACTGTTGGCCAAATCTTGATGTTCAGAGAGGGTAAAGGATTCTCCTCCCTTCTCCAAATTCCAAATTTTGATGGTGTCGTCACTACTACCAGAGGCAAGGAGCTTACCATCAGGACTGAAACTCACGCTGTTGACCCAACTTTGATGTCCAGAGAGTGTAAGAGGTTCTCCTCCCTCTTCCAAATCCCATATTTTGATGGCTTTGTCCCCACTACCAGAAGTCAGGAGCTTACCATCAGGACTGAAACTCACGCTGTTGACCAAATGTTGATGTCCAGAGAGGGTAAGGGGTTCTCCTCCCTTCTCCAAATCCCATATTTTGATGGTTTTGTCAAAACTGCCAGAGGCAAGGAGCTTGCCGTCGGGGCTAAAACTCACACTGTAGACCCAACGTTGATGTCCAGAGAGGGTAAGGGGTTCTTCTCCCTCTTCCAAATCCCATATTTTGATGGTTTTGTCAAAACTGCCAGAGGCAAGGAATTTGTCATTAGGGCTGAAACTTACGCTGGAGACAGAACTTTGATGTCCAGAGAGGGTAAGGGGTTCTCCTCCCTCTTCCAAATCCCATATTTTGATGGTTGTGTCACTACTGCCAGAAGCAAGAAACAGATCGGAAGAGCGTCGGGAAGGGAAGG
>JAAHHL010000796.1 GCA_010672185.1 Caldora sp. SIO3E6
TACCTTGACTCGAGTTCAGACGTGTGCTCCTTCCTCCTGTCCCATAGGTGATATCACCACCATTGAGATAAAAGACCCATTGCCTGTTGTGTGAATCTTTTAACAGGAGTTGCCCATTAAATTTTAGCTGCTGCAAGGTTGTGAAAAATCTAGCTCTTCTGGAAGCAGTAAAATTACCAATGGAGAGAAGCGGTGAGTTGGGTTTAGCAGAATTCATTGTACTTGTCATTAGTAATTTGGCAATTGATTGTGGATAATCTGCTAGTTTTTAAAGTAAATAGTTTGCTTAATAGTGAATGTATAAGTTACTAAGCTGTTGTCGCAACTCAGAACTATGAATTAGTCAGCAAACTCTATTTTATAGTTTTGCTTTTCTTTGTCTCCATTGTTTACAGAGTCAATTAAACTACTATATTTAAAATTGTTATACTCTATTAAATTTTATTTATTCCCAAATGTCAGTATACAAAAGTTAACTAATTAAGGGACAAAAATTAAAGAAATTCGTCACTTTTAACATATTTTTAAAAAATGTCAACCCACAAAAGGTAACTAATTTCGTCAAGTTATGTAAAATTTTCCTGAAAATATCAGTGAATTTGCGTAGATATAGTCACTTGCGTATTATTGTGGGTAACTCCAGAGCTTTTGGTAGATAAATTTTTATCAATTAAATTGCAGCTGGAGATATTCTTACTGTGTTAAAAACTATTTAGTAGAGATGTCAGCAAGTGAATGAGCAAAAACTGAAGTTTGACCAGTTTTTGCTCAAGACAACTAATCTCTGCTAAAGCTAGATCATTGCCGATGAGTCCGAGAATCATTACCCGGCCAGGACTTCAATGATTATAGTTTAGGCATAGTTAATTCCAAGGGTGCTGGTTGTATGAAACAATTCCGCTGTTCAAGTTATTCAAGGTTAGATGGACAGGAGTTTACCTGTAGAAATCGCAGTTCAGGTTGCAGATGCCGCTTTATTCAACAATAGCGCCAAGCATCTCAATAATATCGAATTGCTGGTTATAAAAGGTGCTTGGCAAGGTAAGAAGTATAAGGATATGGCAGCAGAGCTGGGTTACAATACTGAGTATCTTAAAAACAATGTTGGTCCGAAATTATGGAAGTTGCTTTCCCTATCTCTGGGAGAAAAAGTTAGTAAAAATAATTTGGTAGCAGTGTTAACTCAGTATGCTGCCTCTAAGGCTCACTATAAGAAAGAGATAGGGAGCAAAGGAGCAAGGGAGCAGAGGAGGAATCCTCCGTTACAGATGTTCCCTTCATTAGGCATCCAACTACCCCCAGAAGTCAAACTAGACTCTCCTAAACAGTTAGTTTCTCCTGCTTCAGCTTTTTATATCAAGCGCTCCCCCATCGAAGAACTTGCCTGCCAAAAACTAGAGCAGCCAGGAGCGCTGATGCGTATCAGTGCTCCCAAGCAGATGGGAAAAACTTCCTTAATGCTCTTTTGTCTCGCTTATGCTAAGCAACAAGGCTTACGGGTGGTGGCATTAAGCTTGCAAAGAGCTGATAGTTCAGTTTTCACTAACTTAGATCAATTCTTAAAGTGGTTTTGTGCGGAAATTACTCGCCAGTTAAAGCTGCCATACCAAGTAGATGATTATTGGAAGCAAAATTATGGTAGTAAAAGTAAATGCACTGCTTATTTTGAGGAATGCTTGTTGTCAGCAATAGATACTCCTTTAGTATTAGCCTTAGATCAAGTTGATGAAGTATTCTCTCATCCCCAGCTTGCCAAAGATTTCTTTAGCCTGTTGCATTCTTGGCATGAAGAAGCAGCTTACGGAACTCCTAGTAGTAAATTTTGGCAAAACCTGCGGTTACTGATTGTTCATTCTACAGAAGCTTATCTCCCTTGGGAGACTAACCAAGCACCCTTTAACGTGGGAATGACGATTGATTTGCCGCGATTTACTCTTGAACAAGTACAAGATTTAGCTCAGCGTCATGGATTGCACCTTTCACTACAACAGCTAGAGGAACTAATGCAGCTATTGGGGGGTCATCCTTATTTGGTGCGACTAGCACTGTATCATCTCGCTCTGGAGGATATCACCTGGGAAGAATTAATGCAAACTGCGGCCACAGATGCTGGGATTTATCGCCACTACCTACAACGGCATTTAGGGAATTTGCAAAAATACCCAGAGTTAGCCGTAGCCTATAAACAAGTGCTACTCTCAACAGCACCCATAGCCTTAGATCAAGTGCTAGGGTTTAAATTGCACAGCATGGGATTGGTTAATGTGCGAGGGATTGCTGTTACCCCCAGCTGTCAACTCTATCGTCAATATTTTAGCGAACAGCTACTTCGAGGAGAGAATTTACAGGAAATTAATGGCGTTACTTGCAGCCAACGCCTTCAGCAATTGACTCAAGAAAACCAAGAGTTAAAGCGCTTGTGTAATCTAGATGGATTAACCCAACTAGCTAATCGACGCTGCTTTGACTCAAGGCTATTCAAAGAGTGGCAACGTTTAGCAGAAGAAGGGGCTATATTATCACTAATTTTGTGTGACATTGACTTTTTTAAGGTTTTCAATGACACTCATGGACATCAAGCAGGAGATATTTGTTTATTTCAAGTCGCTAGCGCTATCCGTCAGGTAGCACACCGTCAAGCTGATTTAGTGGCTCGTTATGGAGGTGAAGAATTTGCTGTGCTTCTCCCTAGTACAGATATCACCGGTGCTGTCCATGTTGCGGAACAAATCAGACAGAGAGTCAAAGCCTTACCTAGTGATGAGTTGAGTAGTCAACTACCAATAACTATTCCTACAGTTACCATCAGTTTAGGAGTTGCTAGCATTGTCCCTGTACCGCAATTTACCCCAGAAATCATCGTGCGTGCAGCGGATGAAGCTCTCTATCAGTCTAAAGCCCAGGGACGCGATCGCGTGACTTTTAAGTTGTTAAATGAGTAATGGGGAATTGGGAATTGGGAATTGGGAATGGGGAATTGGGAATGGGGAATGGGGAATTGGTAATTGAAGATGTACCTCACAGAGTGGAAAATTCCCCAACACCTACCAACTACCACCTAACACCTAGTGCAGCGCGGCGGAAATAAGTAGGGCTTGCTGTATAAGTGTGTAAGCCATACCAGACTTCGGTTTCAATCATGCAGCAAGTCAAAAAATCCCAAGAAATTGCATCTCTTAGCTCAAAAACCTGGCATCAACCCGGGTAACCTTGGCAGGGCTGTTTCATTCCCAGGGAAGCGTAAATTGTCAAGGGGAAAATCAATGAATTTCGACCCGCAGATTGACAATTTTGACCAGGTAAACAAGAAATTGGCAGCAAAAATGAGTGTTTAGGGCATTGACAAAAGTACATCTTGATCGAATGAAACAGCCCTGGGGTAACCTTGGGGGATGCAGATGCCCAAAACAGCGGATAAATGCTGCATTCATTCTTACTTATTACTTGTTACTTGTTACTTGTTACTTATTCTCCCAAGCCCTAAGTAACCAGTTTGAAATCGATAGAATCCTTACTCTATAAGCATTATTAATTATTAATTATTAATTATTAATTCCGCGCAGCGGCACTACCACCTAACCATTCCATAATGCCATCAGCGATCGCAGCGGCTAATTTTTGCTGTTCTTGGGAATTGGTAATCCACTCAAATTCTAGGGGATTAATCATAAATCCTAGTTCCAACAGGATTGTTGGGGCAGTATGGGGACGGGTTAGGGCTAGGTTATCCCAAAAGATACCATAATGAGGACGATTGAGCTTGGTCACTAGGTACTCTTGCAGAAATACTGATAAATCATGAGCTTGAGCGTGGTACCAAAACATCCCGATACCAGCAGTTTTAATGGCATCACCGCTGTCCGGTAGGGCATTATAATGAACGGAAAAGGCCAGAGTCGGTTTAAGTTCATTGATCATCTTAACGCGATCGCCTAGAGAGACAAATTTATCTGTTTCCCTAGTTAGATAAACTGTTGCTCCCCGCTGCTTGAGTTCTTGCTGCAACAGCTTGGATACTACTAGATTAACGTCCTTTTCTGGATAACCATTGGGTCCCCTGGCCCCCAACTCGTCCCCTCCATGTCCAGGATCGAGGAGAATACA
>JAAHHL010000797.1 GCA_010672185.1 Caldora sp. SIO3E6
TTTCGCCCCTACATCTAATTCTGGTGAATCGGTGTTCTAGACCTCTTACAAAAGTCGATAATTGTCTGTAGGGGCGTAGCATTGGCCATTGGTGTCAACTTAAGGTTAAACCCTTATCCCACCGGTCGTTTAAACGACCGGCTAATAGCTCAAGTCATCTAAAGATGACTAAACGTAAGGTGAAGCCGAAGAATTTAGTCCATTTTAATGGACTTCAGCTATTAGCCTTGGATTTGAATCCAAGGTGAGTTGGAGAATCCAGCTAGTTAGCTACGTCTAGGCTTAAGTTGACACCAATGAGCATTGGCGCTGGCATATCCCCCATAAAATTAAAATTTTGTTCCGCCAATGCTACGCCCTTCCGGGATTTATGCAAGAGGTCTACTAAAGTGGAGTGGAACTACTCATTATTTTTTGCACTGGTTCCCCCTAACCCTTGTTACTTCAAGGTTCACTCTTGGTTTAACGTCGGCTCTTCATCCTCTTTTTCCTCTGACTCCTCCTCTTGATCCGATATCGGTACTAGAGCCACAGCCGCGATTGCATCATCTTCATCTAACCGCTGTACTCTCACTCCTGTTGCCATACGAGACTGGGGTGAAATGGCATCGACTATCTGACGAATAATAATCCCTCGACTGGTTACCATCATCAGTTCATCTCCCTGATTTACCACCCGCAGTGCTGCTAGCTGATCCTTTGGTAGACGGAACTTAGTGGCGAGTAATCCCATACCTGCTCGATTTTGCAACCGGAATTGAGATACTGGCACTCGCTTACCATAACCCCCCATCGTCACTACTAGTATCCAAGGTTCTTCACTAGTTGTTGCTACTACTTCCTCCCCTGGTAATTCTTGAGAATCATCCTCAGAACTAGCAGCAGTTAGGTTAGCAAGCACTTGACTCGACAGAATATCCATACTGATCAACTCATCATGCTCTCGCAATTTCATTGCTTTGACTCCCCTAGTTGCTCTTCCTAGAGGACGCAGTTGCTCTTGATCTGCTTTAAAATGAATTGCCATCCCCTGACGGGAGCCAATAATCACACTATCCTCTGCTTTGGCACGGCGCACCCACCGTAATTGATCCCCCTCTGCCAAGGAAATGGCGATTAAGCCATTGGTTCTGATATTGCTAAAGGCATCCAGAGCTGTTTTTTTGATGTAACCTTTACAAGTCAACATCACCAGATATTCATTATCAGTAAACTCAGATACATGTACTATTGAAGTAATTTTTTCCTCATGGGGAATCGGCAACATCTGCACAATCGGTACTCCTCTGGCAGTGCGGGATGATGCTGGTATTTGGTAAGCTCGTAGACAATAAACTACACCGCGATCGCTAAAGAATAAGACGCTGTCATGGTCACAGCAAGTAAAGAAATGCTCAACTCCGTCATCATCCTTCATCCGAGCCGCTGCTTTACCACGGGTTGCCCTGGCTTGAGCACTAAACTCACTGACTTGCATCCGCTTAATATAGCCCTGTTCCGTCAGTAAGATTACTACTTTCTCATTAGCAATCAGGTCAATATCCCCTATATCCCCTTCCACCGGTAGAATTTCCGTGCGTCTAGGGCTAGTGTGGGTAGCTTTGAGCTGAGCTACTTCTGTTTCAATAATTTCTAAGACACGACTTCTGCGAGCCAGAATATCCTTTAAGTCAGCAATTCTGGCTTGTAACTCTTCGTGTTCTGCTTGAATTTTCTCCGCTTCTAAAGCAGTTAGCCGTCGTAGTTGCATTTGTAAGATGGCATCAGCTTGAGCAGAGGAGAGTCCAAATTGCTCAATTAACTGTTCCCTTGCAATGGTCGTATCTGCGGCTCCACGAATTAAGGCAATCACCGCATCCAAGTTATCCAGAGCAATTAAAAGCCCTACTAGTAGGTGATCCCGTTCCTCTGCTTTGCGCAGTTGATATCGCGTTCTTCTCGCAATCGTCTCAATGCGGAAATCCAAGAAGACTTGCAAGAACTGCTTGAGGGTAATCAACTGCGGCTCATTACCCACCAATGCCAGCATATTTGCCCCAAAATTGGTCTGTAGGGGGGTTTGCTTATAGAGATTATTCAGGACGACCCGGGCGTAAGCATCCCGCTTGAGTTCAATGACTACTCGCATCCCGTCGCGATCGCTTTCATCCCGAATATCGCTAATCCCTTCTAATCGCTTTTCATTGACCATTTCCGCAATTTTTTCAATCAATGCCGCCTTATTGGTTTGGTAAGGCAGCTGAGTGATAATAATTGCATCTTTATCGGGACGTCCTCGCTGTTCTATGGTTTCAATTTCTGCCATACCCCGCATCGTTATCGAACCGCGACCGGTGGTGTAGGCTTCTTTAATCCCGGATGTGCCCAGGATCTGGCTACCAGTGGGAAAGTCTGGACCAGGGATATACTGCATCAACTCCAGATCAGTAATCTCTGGATTGTGGATTAGAGCTACCAAGCCATCAATCAATTCTCCCAAGTTGTGAGGTGGGATATTGGTTGCCATACCCACAGCAATTCCCGATGAACCATTGAGCAGTAACTGAGGAATCCTTGCTGGTAAAACCGTTGGTTCTTGCTGGGAGCCGTCAAAATTATCAATAAAGTCTACAGTTTCTGACTCAATATCCCGCAGTAAGGCGTCTGTAGCTATAGCTTGCAGGCGACATTCTGTGTAGCGCATCGCCGCTGGTGGATCATTGTCTACCGACCCAAAATTACCATGTCCATTGATCAAGGGTAAGCGCATAGAAAAATCTTGAGCCATGCGTACCAAAGCATCGTATACCGCTGTATCTCCGTGGGGGTGATATTTACCCAACACTTCTCCCACGACACGGGCACATTTCCGGAACGGGCGGTCTGGTGTCAGACCCAACTCATGCATGGCAAACAGAATTCGCCGGTGTACTGGCTTGAGTCCGTCCCTAGCATCCGGTAGTGCCCGACCTACAATAACGCTCATCGCGTATTCCAGGTAAGACCGGGACATTTCATTCCGCAGATTTGTTGGGACAATCCGTTCCTGGGGTGTACTCATTTTAGAACGAAAAACTCCATTAAAATCATGATTTTGGCAAATATAAGGGTTAAAATCGCAAAAAATGCCGTTTTTTGCGCCAATACTTGCCAAATATTTACACTTTACTTTAGAATTATAGCACAAATACTCTGCTTTCAGCTGTGCAGCTGGAAGCAGTTGATTGCTCAACAGTGGTAGGATTGGCACGAAGCAGCCTTTTCGGAGAGTTCTAATGAAAACAGTTATTGCTTTGATCACCGTTGGTCTTCTAATTCTTCTGCTAGCCCCTGGCTTATTTGCTCCAGCTCAAGTAGTTGCCATAACTGCTCTGAGTGTATTATTTGTGCTGGTAATGCCTAAGATACTTAGTTAGGGTGTCAGTTAGGGTATGGGGTGTAGGGTGTGGGGTGTAGGGAAGAGGAGAGGTTTTACACTGAATTTATCAATTATCAATTGTTCATTGATAATTACCAATCCTGAGCCACGAGATAAAATTGTAAGCTAAGACGCATTTAAATGACTTACTCCCAATCTCCGCATCCGGTGCGTCGGTACTAATCAACCATTTAAATGCTGAACAGCTTATGTTACCGATTATTTACTCTGACGAGTTTCTCGAACACGACAATGGTCGGTTTCACCCAGAAAGACCAGAAAGACTGACGGCAATTGTAGAAGCGATACAAGCTGCACCTTGGGCTAGTCAAATCGAATGGCAGCTCCCCACAACTGTGGAAACTCGCTCGGTGATACCCCTGCTGCAACAAATTCATGCTCAAGACTATATCGAGCTAGTTGAGCAAATTGCCAGGGGTGGTGGTGGTTTGCTCGACGCCGATACTTCCATTTCTCCCCGCAGTTATGATATTGCGTTGCTGGCGATAAATGCCTGGTTAGATGGAGTTGAGCAAGTCCTGGCTCAGAGTAACCCAGCCTTTGTTTTAGCTCGTCCCCCTGGACATCATGCTGAAGGTAAGCTTGGCATGGGGTTTTGCTTATTCTCTAATGCCGCGATCGCAGCTTATTATGCTCTAGAGCAACTAGGGGTAGAACAAGTTGCTATTTTGGATTGGGATGTC
>JAAHHL010000798.1 GCA_010672185.1 Caldora sp. SIO3E6
CACCAATCTATACAGAACCAGGAGTTGCTGCTTTTGGACGCGATCATGAATCATCCCAACAGGTTTGGTCCTCGGAAGTCGGCTACCCTGGAGCAGCGGAATACCGGGAGTTTTATAAAGATTTAGGTTGGGAGGCTGAATACGAGTATATTAAGCCTTATATTATGCCGAATGGGCAGCGTAAAAACATTGGCATTAAGTATCACAAGATTACGGGCAAGGGTTTAGGTTTATCCGACAAAGCCTTATATGACCCCTATTGGGCAAGGGAAAAGGCTGCAGAACATGCGACTAACTTTATGTTTAACCGGGAGCAGCAGGTAAATCATCTGCGTGGCATTATGCAGCGCCCTCCGATTATCGTTTCTCCCTACGACGCTGAGTTATTTGGTCATTGGTGGTACGAAGGTCCTTGGTTTATCGATTACTTGTTCCGTAAGTCTTGGTACGACCAGAATACTTATGATATGACCCATCTGGCAGATTATTTGCGAGATCATCCCACCCAGCAAGTTTGTGTTCCTTCCCAATCTAGTTGGGGTTATAAAGGTTTCCACGAATATTGGCTCAACCAAACAAATGCCTGGATTTATCCACACCTGCACAAGGCAGCAGAACGCATGATTGAGTTGGGCTCTTGGGAACCAGCAGATGAGTTGGAGTGGAAGGCTCTTAACCAAGCGGCACGGGAGCTATTACTGGCACAATCTTCCGACTGGGCATTTATTATGCGCACAGGAACGATGGTTCCTTATGCAGTGAGGCGGACGCGATCGCATCTAATGCGCTTTAATAAACTTTACGATGACATTAAAATCGGTAAAATCGACAGCGGTTGGCTCAGTAAAGTCGAGATCATCGATAACATCTTCCCTCAAATCAACTATCGAGTATATCGACCTTTGTCATAGGTGTTAGGTGTTAGGTATTAGGTGTTAGGTGGTAGGTGGTAGGTCTTTTCCTGTTGCCTGTTGCCTATTCCCTATACTCAATTCTTAATTCTCAATTCTCAATTCTCAATTCTCAATTCCCCATTCCCCATTCCCTGCCAAGATGCAAATTCTGTTAGTTGATGACGAAGTTGAGTTAACTGAACCTTTAACCAGAGTACTTAGTCGTGAGGGTTTTGAGGTTGATGTTGCCTACGATGGAGTTTCTGGGATTGAGTTGGCTTTGAGGGGGGTTTATGATCTGCTAATTTTAGATTGGATGCTGCCGCAACGTTCAGGGTTAGAAATTTGTCAGCAGTTGCGATCGCAAGATCAAACCACACCAGTTCTTTTCCTTACAGCTAAAGATACTCTAGATGACCGGGTATTGGGATTAGATGCTGGTGCTGACGACTATTTGGTTAAACCTTTTGAACTGCGGGAGTTACTGGCGAGAGTCCGTGCCTTACTTAGACGTTCAATGGTGACAAATGCTAGAGAACGGTTGCGAGTAGGCACTCTAGAACTTGATGGAGAAAATCAGTTAGCTTATCGTCAGGGACGCTTAATTGAGCTATCGGAAAAAGAAACTAAGCTACTAGAATATTTGATGCAGCACCCGGAGCAGCTGTTGACCCATGAGCAAATTTATCAATATCTTTGGAGAGAAGACACACCACCAAGCAGTAATGTCCTCGCTGCTTTGATTCGCTTACTGCGCCGCAAAATAGAGACAAAGGGTGAGACACCACTAATTCATACTGTTTATGGTAAAGGTTATTGGTTTGGAGAAAGAGAGCAGGGGGGAGCCTGAAAAGGGTAGTGGACTGACACAGCTAAAAATATGGTTTAGAAACAGGTTTTGAAGTAATAAGTAATAAGTAATAAGTAATAAGTAAGATACAAAGAAAACTTATCATATCGGTTATAATGCCTATAAATCTAGATTTTTCCCCTATCTCCCCAGCTCCCACACCTCCCACACTCCCCACACTCCCCACACTCTCTTAACCGAGCAGCAATGGTGACAAGTTAAAGGGTGATGCATTTTGTCAACTCCCATATATGGTGTTTGGGGGCTAAAAAAGACCCTATATATGGAAATACCCAAGGGTTAAGGAAAATTGTATTCTTCTTCCTCCGCTCCTCTGCTCCTCCGCTCCTCCGCTCCCTTGACAACGGCATTTTTGCCTTAACTTGTCACCAATGACTGAGCAGTATTGCCTCCTGCCTCCTGCCTCCTGCCTCCTGCCTCCTGCCTCCTGCCTTTAATCATAAACAATGAGAATAATTGCCCAAGTCATCACAAAAAAACCGACTATTTGATAGTAATTCATCGACTCTTTCAGAAATAAACGGGACACAAGAGCCACAGATAGCACTCCAGTCCCAAGATTAAATGCAGCCATTTCTCCGCCGGTGTAAACTCCATGACCATAACGAATTGCTGAAACGTTTAGGATGTATTCTGGAAGAACAATGACCCAACTGATGAGAAGAGCGAGGAGAAAACCTTTGCTACGGAATTTGAGATGACCTAGCCAAGCGAAAGCCATCAGCAGACTTGACAAAAAGAGCATTAAGGGAACTAACAATAATTTCATGGTGTTTCCTGTTGCTTATGGGTTATATCAGGTTTTTGTGTACTGGGATTCAGAGATTTTTTGGAGATTAAAACCATAGCAATAATCATCAGCCCAAAACCAAATAGTTTTCTCACACTTAAAGATTCTTCCAGTAAAAAACGAGAAACAAGAGCAACACAAATCACCCCAGAGGAAAGACGAAAAGCCGCCATTTGTGCGCCAGTATAAATTTGATGGCCTAGTCGAATTGCTGAAATATTAATAAAATATTCTGGAAGGACGAGTAACCAGCAGCATAGGGTAGCCCAGATAAAGGGCAATTCCTTGAATTTCAGGTGCCCTAGCCAAGCAAATGCCATAATCGTACTAGAGACAAAAAGCATGACAGGTACGACAAAGGTTCGGGTACTCACTGTTAGTTGGTTGTGGATGTTTCCTAACAGAAGCTTTTTGGGTTTCCACACTAAAATTCTTTTCTCCTACTCCTAAGTACTGGACTGACACAGCTAAAATGGTGGAATAGACGTAGGTTGGGTCGAGGCAACGAGACCCAACACCAGTAACGCTTTGTTGGGTCTCGCTATCGCTCTACCCAACCTACATTTTTAGGTGTGTTATGCTAGTGCCCTTGCAGAACGCAATTGTACACAACATTTATCTCATTAATGTTTAGCTAAAGATTTTCTTCCAGAACCTGTAATATCATGTCGGGTTGAAGACCCCTGGTATAGGATCGACGCGGAGACACGGAGACGCGGAGACGCGGAGAAGTTTTTATTATGGGCAATTATGCCGACATGGTATAACTGCTCACTGCAATAAAGATGCTTTATTGACAAGAGAGAGGCTCCTAGTTTACAAGTAATCCGATTTAGCCCAATTGTTAGGGCAGGCAAGGTGCTTAAGCCCCTTGTCCCTCCTGAAAGTTTCCAACTAGTCCGATTTAAACCATCCTATCTATAGTGAGTGTTGCAGTTCCTAGCTCATCTGAAGCTGAAAGCTGATAGCTCTTAATTAACGTTATTTTTTCCTGTTCACTTGTGCTATTTTTTCCATTCTATCGGCTGAAAGTATTGATTCCTCGTTCAGATTGTCCATTTTGAGGCAAAAATTAGCGTTTTCACTTGTGCTATTTTGCTAATTGGCTTGTGTTATTTTGAAAAAATGCCTCTACCCATTGCTGCGCTAAAGTGTAGTGACGAACCCGCTGACCACTTCCAGCAACAACTGGAGTAATGAATTCATCAGCAACCCATGTTTTCAGCCATTCACGAGCTGTATTCTCTGAAACACCAAACCAACTCACTACATCTGAAGCTGTAATAATAAATGGATTCTCGACTTGATCAAGAACCCGCGCTAGGATGCGAGTAAGAACTTGTTGTTGCAAGCGTGGCAAGTTTTCCCACGGCAATGCATCAGAACTAGGACTTTTTTGGTAGAGGGAAGTCGCTTTGAGCTTTAATTCGGTAGCTGCCTGTGCCATGGTTTCCACAAAATAGAGAATCCAGGGTGTGTGGTCAGGATCGTGACGACCTTCATAGTAATTAACAGGCAACCCCATCTGCAAGTTTTGGTAGTAGCG
>JAAHHL010000799.1 GCA_010672185.1 Caldora sp. SIO3E6
TAGAATTAGGAAATATAAATTTTCTTTGTGTCCTACCCTTCGGGAACTCCTTCGGAGAATGTGCCTTTGTGGTGAGTTCTCTTCATGTCCTAACCTATTTGCGTAGTGCTATAAGTATTGCACCAGACTTGATATAGCAGTTGCCAAGGTAACATCTATTTAGGGCTTGGGAGAATAAGTCGATTGACGCGGGTTTTGAAGTAATAAGTTAAGAGTTCAGGAGTAATTTTCTGGTAAAAGTATAGCAACCGCCAGGGCGGTTAGGACAACCCAAAATGCTGAAACCTTTACCTGTCAATCTCTTCCCTTCTGCCTTCTGCCCTCTGCCTTCTGCCTTTTGCTATACAAGGTTTTTGAACTAAAAAATACCATTTCCTTGCACTTTGCGAGATTGAAAACGATTGAAAATCTTGTCTGGCATGGCTTCCACACTTATTCAGCAAACCCTATTTAAACCTACCTGAGGTAAGAATACTAATGATTAACCACAATCCTAATAAACTCGCGGCAATAAACAAAGCATCGCTAAGCCAATGGACTTGAGCTGTTGGTGCTCCTGCAGAAAGAATAGCTGCCCCAATAATCAAAGCACCCAACACTGTACTAAAAGAGCGACGGTTGGCAGCATCGTTGATACTACGTCGCAGAGCATCTAGTCCCCGTATCTTGATATTCAGCTGTAAAGTTTCGTTACTGAGTCGGTTGAGCAAAAAGGCAAATTGACGAGGTGATTCTAAAGAGAGGTTTCTAAATTCAACAGCGGTTCTGAGCACATCTTGCCGTGGATTAGTGCCAAATAATTGTTCCTGGAAGATATCACTCATCAGAGGTCTCACTTCTTCCAAGACATTCACCGCAGGGTAAAATTGTCTTCCGACTCCCTCTAAATTAGCTAGGGATTTGGCAAATAAACCAATATTACCAGGCCAACACAAGTGATTTCTACGAGCCGCCTGTAACACTTCGTACAATGCCTCACTAGTATTGAGTTGGGAGAGACTCAAATTGTAGTAGCGTCGCAGTAGTTGTCTATAGTCAGCTTCCAAGTGAGCTAAATCCACAGGCTGAGTAGGTTCTGCCAACTGTAGTGTTAACTGGGTACACCGTTGAGCATCTGCACTAACAATTGCCAGTAGTAACTCTGTTAAAGCTGAGCGCATACGTGGGTCTAAAAAACCCATCATGCCACAGTCAAGGATCGCCACACGACCATCCCTGAGATAAAATAAGTTACCAGGATGGGGGTCAGCATGGAAAAGACCATCACCGAGGTACTGCTGAAAGAAAGCTCGAAAGACTAGAGTGGTAATCGCTTGGCGTTCAGCATTGGCACTGCCGTTGTACTCCGTACCTTGGATACTGGCTGATAGTAGGGGTAAACCTTCGAGCCACTCTAGGGCCAGTAACTTTTTAGTCGTCAAATTATGGTTAATCTTGGGTACGACTAGGCGCTTGGGATCAAACCACTTGCTTTTACCCAAGTTATCTCTAAATCGCTCAGTGTAACTAGCTTCTTGAGTGAAGTCTAACTCAGCATACAAAGCACTGCTAAATTCCTCAGCTAAACCAAGAACATCGTAGGATTTGCCAACATCAGTACCAGCTACTAACTTAGCTACCTTTTTAATTAGGGCAACATCTCGCTCAACGAGGATTTCGATCCCTGGGCGTTGGACTTTGAGCGCTATCTCACTACCATCTGTTAAGGTGGCTTTATGGACTTGAGCCATAGAACCAGCGGCTACTGGTTCGGGACTAATGTAAGTAAAAATTTCTTCTATAGGTTGCCGTAACTCCTGGCGAATTACCACTTCTACCTCAGACCAACGAACAGGAGGTACATTGGTTTGTAGGGAACTCAAAGCTTCGATGTAGGGAGGTGGCAGGATATCTGGGCGGGTACTCAACAGTTGCCCCAGTTTAACGTAGACTGGCCCTAAATCTATGAGGACATTACGCAAAACTGCTGGAGGCGGCAACTCTGGTTCATCGGTTTTACTACCGCTGAGTAAGCGGCGCATGTAATCCCAGCCATGACTGAGGACTATTTCAATAATTTGTGCTTCGCGGGAGCCAATTGGTGCTTTAATCAGTCCTTTACCGAAGCCAGATTTTCCTGAGTCCAGCACAATGCCTCCTAAATTTATCCCTATGATAACTAGATTTGGTATAACACTAATACCTTATCCGCAAGGGGGTTGGGCGTTTGCGTAGCATGGTGCGTAGCAGCATAGCATTTGGATAGGTATATTTAGGTATGTGTACTTAAATTATCGCCCAAATGCTTCGCCCCTACAGATCAGGTGCAACATCTCAGGTTTAGGTAGGTTGGGTGTAGCGATAGCGTAACCCAACACTGGAGGGTATTCCGTTGGGTTTAACTTCTTACAACAAAAAAAGCAGTTTTAGCTCAGGGGGTGACAAGCAAGCTGAAGGCTCGATAAATGAAGCTTTTCGCCCCATTGACCTCCACAAAGATTGACTCTTGGGAAAATTAGGTTAGAGACCCCAAGCTTTTGAGGAATTGGCAGAACTTCAGTTATGTCCGACTACTTGGATTAAAAGTAGAAAATAGAATTGCAGCCAAGGCGATCAAAGCCATGACTGTTAGGATAAAGGTATAGATTAGAATAATTCAGCAGAGTAATGGATAAGCTATATGTCAAAGGAACCAAGAACAAATTCTTCGTTTCCACTTGCTGAAGCAAATTGACAGTAAAAACCCAGAATTACTGCAATACATAAATTCAGGATACAAACATGAAAAATTTTTGACAAATGTTTCTTCATCATACTTATCCCATCTTAGTGGGGGTAAAGCCAAGGAATCTGTCATGAAGTATCAACTAAATAAAAAAAGTTCTTAGTTCCAGCTTGGCATTGGAACTTGTTGATTTTCAGCTCCACACCGATGCAGAAATGTCATTAATATTGGCCTGATTAAAAGCAAAATTTCCGACATAGCTTGAACCAAGAACTAAGAACTGTTTAAAGTTTGATAACGATCAAAGAAAAAGCTGCTATTTAATAAAAAATAGGTTCCACGTCGATTATCACCCTTCCGATGTTTTCTATAGTTACCTCATCATAACCTACATCTCCAGAGGGAAAATAACTGTCAATAGCCCATGGAATACCGCAGGGGACAAAATTGTGCTCACTAAGCGGCGTGCTCCGGTTAGAAACTTTAAAGGAGTATTCACCAAAATTAGGACTTTCACAATCTACAGTAAAAATCTCAAATTGGGGAACAAGGGGACCTTCAAATGTCTCACCTGGGTAGAGAATTTCAGCATTTGCTGAAAGAGCGTTTGCCTGAATGATCATGATTGCAACAACTACGGCTGCTAACCATTTGCCAATTTGATTTATGTATTTTTTCATTGGATTCCACAAAAAAAGTGTGATATCTACATGATTGGACTTTGGACAAAATTTGATATTTTGTCTTCCAGCTAACTTAGAGTAACATGATTTCTTAACCGAGAAACCCATATAAACCATATAAAAACTTATAGGAAAACTTATAGGGTTTATGTATTGACATAAAGATTAAAATGTGCAGGCAACCAAAAGACAATCAAACCTCAGGGGGTAACAAGCGGGCTGAAGTATGGTGCGAAGCAGCATAGCAATGTTCAAAGACTGTAAAACTGGAGGCTACAATCTTGAAGGTTCTCTCATCTTTAACTGAGCGGTTGACAAGATTAGTGATGTTAATAGCAATGGCTTACATATATATGTGCAGTCTTACAAGGTCAAAAATTAAAGCTCTTGGGACAACAAAAATATATAAATCGTCACAAAAAAAACAGCTGAAACTCTTACCCTGTAAGGGAGCGTTAGCGAAGCGGGACGTTAGTTCGGTTGACAATGAAATTATGAGAGTTTCAGCTATTTTCCCTGACCTTCGCATAGTGTTATTTTCCTAACATGTGGACTCATCTGTTTCTGATGGTTTTGCGATCGCGCGACAACACTGAGATAGCTGATCCCCAATTGACATCTTCACTTCACCTAAATTTCGATTACTGAATCAAGGCTCTAGGTAGGTTGGGGGGGTGAACGAAATTTTGGGTGGGATTTCTTGAGCTTTGA
>JAAHHL010000008.1 GCA_010672185.1 Caldora sp. SIO3E6
CGTTTTCAGTCTCGCAAAGTGCAAGGAAATGGTATTTTTTAGTTCAAAAACCTTGCACTTTTACCAGAAAATTCCTCCTGAACTCTTAACTTATTACTTATTACTTATTACTTATTACTTCAAAACCTGCGTCAATCGACTTGATGAGGCAAGCCCTAGGTAGGGTCTGCTGAATAAGTGTGGAAGCCATACCAGAGAAGGCTTTCAATCATGCAGCAAGTCAAAAAATCCCAAGAAATTGCATCTCTTAGCTTAAAAACCTGGCATCAACCCGGGTAACCTTGGGGGATGCAGATGCCCAAAACTAGGATAAATGCTGCATTCATTCTTACTTATTACTTGTTACTTGTTACTTGTTACTTATTCAGCAAGCCCTAGGTAGGGTCTGCTGAATAAGTGTGGAAGCCATACCAGACAAGCTTTTCAATCGTTTTCAGTCTCGCAAAGTGCAAGGAAATGGTATTTTTTAGTTCAAAAACCTTGCACTTTTACCAGAAAATTCCTCCTGAACTCTTAACTTATTACTTATTACTTATTACTTATTACTTCAAAACCCGCGTCAATCGACTTGATGAGGCAAGCCCTAGGTAGGGTTTGCTTCAGGAAGTAACAAGTAGGCAAGGGGCTTAAGCCCCTTGTTCTGTGAGCCGATAAGCCCCTTGTTTCCTAATCAGGATTGAGGATGGTTTCGAGGGCTACACACCCATCTTGAACTACCTCGACAAGGGGCTTAAGCCCCTTGTTTGGTAATCCCAATTCCCATGTAGAAATTAAATCGTCGCCCCAGCGTTCCGCATGTTTAATGTGGTTATTCAAGACATAATTCAGAATTTCTGTGAGCGCAGTTTCTTCGTCAATTAATTGTCGATTAAATTTCTGTGCCCAAACATGTTGTCCTTGTTCCCAATTCCGCGATCGTTGAAACTTATGAGAACTTAAACCTTTGATTTTGCGGATCTTCTCATTTAATTCTTGTTCTGTTTCAGCGACAACAACCATGTGAACATGATCTGGAAGGACATTGAAGGCAAGAATCTCTATTTCATAACATTTGGTTGCCTCTGTGATCTGTTCTGCGATGAAAATCTGATCTTCGGCTGAAAAAATCAAAGGTTCACCAACTTTCACTCCATAAGTCACCATTCGTTCAGAAATACGAGAGTTGTGAGTAACGAATGTCACAAACCAAAGTTGTTTGGTTCTGAACAAGGGGCTTAAGCCCCTTGTCTCCAAGCCCCTTGTCTCCAAGCCCCTTGTCTCCAAGCCCCTTGTCTCCAAGCCCCTTGTCTCCAAGCCCCTTGTCTCCAAGCCCCTTGTCTCCAAGCCCCTTGTCTCCAAGCCCCTTGTCTCCAAAGGCTCATCAAAATCATCTGGCAATGGCAGAACAAATGTTCCCTTCATCGAACCTGCCAAGCGTTTCTTCTCAGGTTTTTCCTGTACTTCTTCAAGTGGATCTTTAGCATATTGGCTTGCAAGAAATTCTGTATAGAGAAGGACTGCTTGTTTAACTACATCAGGTAGCTTCTCAACATTTTTCAAAATAGCAGTTTCAATTGTCATGCCCTACGCTCCTTTATCGAGCTAGATCGTAAACCCAATAGCCAAAGCAACAATCAGCGAAGTCAATAATCCCTATTTCCTACTAATTCCCCATGAATGCTAAACATTGATAACTAATATAAATTTTGGGCGGTGAGCTGTAGACCATCAGCTTTTTTAGCTAGCTCATAGCCTATTGCCCACTGCCCAAAATTAAAATGCAATGACTCAATAGTTAAGTTTAAACTACTTTAAACTGTCTCCTTCTTAGGCACAGAAGCTTCGATATTGATATTAGCAGTTGAAATTCTTGGGGTAGTGTTAATTTTTGGCGAAATTGACCGTGCCATATCCATAAACATAGCAGGACTTCCTGCCGTTGGCTTCTGCTCCTGAGGAGTGAAACGGCGAACCTCTGTTTGCCAAACAACTTGGGGAAAGCCCAGTATTGAGCGATAATATTCGTTGTAGAATGGGGATTTGATGTTGAAGGGTGTTTCACCCTGAGCCCGACCAGGTAGGACTCGACGTCGCTGATAGGGAACAGTGTCGTACCCAAAATTTTCCAGGTACTCTTCAGAGTCGAGTAGTTGATCGATGAAACCTTGGATACCCTTAGTTGCAACTATAACTGCCCAAGCCAGTTTTTCCCGTTCACCGTAAATATCACGCCCCAACACTCGCTGTACACATTGCTCTACAATGCGATAGTTGCTGTTTTTCGCATAGAAGCCGTCTATGAAAGTCGGAGAAAGCAACAACCCACGAATGAAGTCTCGCACTGTAATCTGACCGAAGCGGAGTTGGGACTCCAGGAAGGGGTCACGATCCGAAGAAAAGGCATGGAAAAAGATCTGACGGTATGCTGCTTCAATCAGATTATCCAAGTCCGTACCAGACAAGAGGTTTTCCGTCGAGTAAATTGTTGGTTGCTCGTCCCCCGGCACTTCATAGCCATCTATCCGTGAATTTTGAACCAGAGGGGCGTAGCTTAATAAAGGAATTGCCACGTTTAAATCTCCCTAATCTTAGAAAATCTTACAAACCTTAATTTCCAACTATATAACAAATAGGGTTGGTTATTTGTTTGCCAACTCCCAGATCTCGGAGATTCAGTAATTCTGCTCTCTTTTTCGCTAAGTTAAAGCAACAATTCGTAACATTTCTTAATTAGACTACCAAATCTTGCCTAGCCAAAAGTCTAAGTGATTTTTTGTTGACTGACAGTGGGGCCAATTTCGTAAGTAGTTTTCCAAATCTGGTTGCCAGATAGGAGATGCTAATCCCAATCCTAGACATAAATGACCAATGATCTGAAAAAATTGTTGATCGTGACCAGGGGCTCCAATATGAGCGTGAGCATATTCATGAACCACTATACTTAACCAATCCTGGGGTTCAGTACGCCCCACATCAATCAAGATGACTACAGGATGAACTAGGATATTACACAAACCATCAATACCAAACTCTTGAGCTAAAGGAGCTGCCATAATTTGCATTGGTTGTCGTACCGCTGCATGAAAGCAACTGTGACAAGCTTCTAGACAATCATTGAGGTTGGCATTAACAATATCTATGTGATTACCGATCCAGGTACAGAGTTGTTCATGCTCACTGAGATTATTAGTTACCTCAACCATACTAGGTTCTAGGGCTAGCTGACGTACCGTCTGTAAATACTGATAACCCTTGATGTAGGGGTCATCGCTAATACTAGACTGGAAACTAGTAGGTTTGTTTTGATGCATACTTAAGGGAATTGAGAATTGAGAATTGAGAATTGAGAATTGAGAATGGGGAATTGGGAATGGGGAATTGGGAATTGGTTAATTACCAACCTAGGAGGGACTCGAACTTTCTGGTTTCTGTAGCAGGTTGTGCTGCTTGAGGTTTGACATCTACAAGGCTGGAATTATCTAAATTGGAGCCGATGCGGGTTTCCACACAAATAGATGAAGTGCTAAACCCACCGAAGCGCTTCACTGCACTAGTACGCATCCGCAAATCTTCGCTGGCAAAGGAGAACCGCTCATGAGAACTCATGGTTTCGTATTCTGTAATCAGTACTAATCCATCCTCATCATCCATCAGGAAACGACCTGCGACTGGCACTATTTCTGCATAACCTTTTTCCCGCAGTAATCTTCCTTGTCTGGAATTATCTGGATCTGGAACAATCACCATAACTGTGGAGTCTTGGTGATTTTCATCTGTTTTATCCCAAGCCATTGTCCCCAGCCAACTTATTTGAGCTCCCCCCACTGCCAAATTAGGGTCAACTTGATGTAACTGACAGATTTCCACTACCCGAGGATCAGCTGCTGGTAAGGTTGCCACCGTAATTTCTGTCTCTCCACTCTCCGCTCGCCTAAAGGGGAGGTGGTGAGTTGTGCGTTGCGATCGCCACTTACCAGCGCTTAGCTCAAAAAATTCCATTGCGTCCATGTCGTATAACCTCCGAGTCGAGAATATGTTACAGATTGTACTTCTTTGGATATTTCCTCATGATAAAGTCCCTGCTACTAGGAATGGTTATTCATTTGCAGGAACTGACCTCAAAAGAGGTAGAGGTGTTCTAGTTCCTCAGCTTGATTAGTCAATTGAGGTTATGACAATTATAAACTTTTGTTACTTTGATTAATTATAGCTTGACAATGTGGACATTTTATCAGTTGGGTGCTACATTGTTCAATAACGACCAACGGATAAACAGTAGAAGCATTTGTCCTTCTGCTCCGTTCAACCTATTTGCTCAGAGGAGTGATCTTATGGAAATGCCTGGAAAGCTAAGCTTAGAGCAGCAATTCAAATTAAAGGTTTACCAAAAGCAGGTCAAGGAATTAAGTCAAGAGCAGGCTCAGGATTATTTGATGGAAGTTTTACGGCAGATGATGGTAAAAGATAATCTAGTCAAGCATTTACTCAAAAGAGCGTGATATCCTCGATACACTAACGCTATGGGTATAGTGTGGGCTCCCCATCCTCACAAATAGGTATAAAATGTAGTCTTGGCCGCAACCATAACGCAGGACTACGGGGAGATTTAAATGACCATAATTCTTACTAACGACGATGGAATTGATGCTCCCGGTATTCGAGCCCTTCAAGAAGCAATCAACGGCGAGGGTGTAATCGTTGCTCCCAAAGAACATCAATCCGGTTGTGGTCATCAAGTCAGCACCAAAAAACCAATTCACGTCCAGCGCCGCACAGATAGGGAATACGCTGTTGCTAGTACTCCAGCTGATTGTACCCGTATTGCCTTATCTCATATCTGTCCAGATATCCAATACGTGATTTCTGGCATCAATGCTGGAGGGAACCTAGGAGTTGACTCCTACATTTCTGGCACTGTCGCCGCTGTAAGGGAGGCAGTAATTCACGGAATTCCAGGAATTGCAATTTCCCACTATGTCAAAAAACCCCTGGTTATTGATTGGGAGATAGCAACACGATGGACAGTTACAGTTTTGAATACATTACTCTCTCAACCCCTACCCCCTGGAACTTTCTGGAATGTTAATCTGCCCCATCTTGAACCAAGTGCCCCTCACCCAGAATTAGTCTTTTGTAAACCTAGTAACTCACCTCTACCAATCAATTACCGAGTCGAGGGAGACAAATACTACTACCAAGGAGAATATAACAAACGCGATCGCACTCCTGGAACCGATGTTGATATTTGTTTCTCCGGCAATATTGCTATCACTCAATTACAGGTTTGAAATTTTAAGAAACACTCTGGCTAATGGCTAATGGCTAATGGCTAATGGCTAATTGTTAATTGCTAATGGCTAATTGCTAATGGCTAATTGCTAATGGCTAATTGCTAATGGCTAATTGCTAATTGCTCTTAAGAAACACTGAGTCAGGAGTCACCGAGTCAGGATGGAAGAGCATTTGACGGGTGTTTATCCCAATCTAAGTTTAAACTTCAGTTTTTGAGCTTTCTTCAAAAAACTCTAAGGTTTTGAGTAGGCGAAGTGCTGAATTATAAGCATCCTCTGTGTTCTAGTAAAAGATATTCATTTTGCCCACCCTACTGGCTCGGCACAACTAAAACTGTAGGTTGGGTGGAACGAAGTGAAACCCAACACAGTGTGCTCCGGTGTTGGGTTACGCTATCGCTCCACCCAACCTACTTATTGCACTATTTTAGGTGTGTCACGCTAGTACTTTGATTGTAACAGCTTTAGATCGATTTCAATTTATGGGACAGTTGAGCTAAACATTTATTTCCCATGTCCAAAGCATCTCTCATACAACGATGGGTTGACTCTTTCATCAAAACCTTGATAGCTTGCTGTAGAAACAGTGGAAATCCTGAATCTTCCCAGAGATAATTGGCTTCATCTTTTAATTCTTCAATATCAATCGTTTTTAATTTATTCCTCCAACGATGTCCCAGGGTGATTTTAGCCAAACTTTCTGCCGTCTTTAACTCTGAGATTGAAGATTCTGGATTATCTTGTATTTCACGGAGAAACCGAGTGGCATAAAATGCTTGACGAGCTGAAATTTCAAATATTTGATCTGGATTATCAATGCCTAACTCATTAGCAATAAATTGCCTTACCTGCTCAGGATTCCTAGCTTGATCTTCATCTCGCTGATCTATTTTATTCACCAGGACATATAAGTTTTCTTTGGGACGTATCTCCAGCACTTTTTGGATTTCTTGTTTAATTTCCGCAGTTGCTTCTCCATCTAGTTGTTGATAGTCCAAAACAGCTAGTACTAGAGAACTCCATTGAAGCTGATTGCCAACTACTTGTCGTAGCTGAGATGCTCCGGCTTCGTTGTGTCCTGGTGTATCGACGATGAGAAAATTACCTTGTTCTTGTAATGTTTCAGTTTCTTGAGAGCGCCAAAATCTCGTTTCAATTCGAGGCACATCATCCAGAGATGCTAAGGGATTGAAGTCTGGAGTCAGCTTATTGCAAAGGCGAACAATGTGGTTTAGGGTTCGCAGGGTGTCAACAATCGGATCGCGCCCTAGAGTAGAAGGAGAGATGGATAAACCTTGATATATCCGGGCTATTTGGTCATTGAGATACCCGGAGCTAACAATAGCAATAGCTTGATTTTCTCCTAACTCTTCAATCCGACTCTTCAGCTTGGCAATTGCAGTTTGAAATGTAGCAAGTAGCTGCTCAGATAGCTTTAATATCGGCTCTGGTTGATTGTCATTAACAATCACTTCTGTCGGCAGGGTTGTCATGGCTGCATCATGGGTAGGTAGCAAATCCTGACCAATGATGGTATTAATGACTGTTGATTTTCCTGCCTTCATCTGGGCAATGATGGCCATTCTTGCTTCAAAAGCATTAATTGAGCGAATCTGGCGGTTAATCTGTTGCTGAAAGTTGATGTATTTTTCTTGACCATTACCATAGGTAGCAAGTAAGCTGTTGATTTGCCCAAGCAAGCTAATGGTTTCTGCTTGCAGGCTATTGTTATCAAGCTTCAGGAATGGGAGGTTGGTTGCCATAAACTAATGTCTTTGTGACTTTAGACAGGGTGAGCTGACTATTGGCTGAGGATTGTTTTTAATATTTGATGCAGTAAAGTAAAGCGACATTCTTGGGTCTTGTTTCGCTGCCATGTTGGATGGCATTGCCGCTATAATTGACTGGATTGCCTAGAGATGCATGAGCAGTTTGAGTGGATACTTGGTGAGAGTGGATACCATCAGGTTCAATGAAAACTTTATGAGAATGCAGACCATCTACTGAAATACTATGGCTATGGTTTCCAGCAGAATTAATATTCAGTGAATGCTGATGAGAAGATTCATCAGAACCAATTTGCAATGAGTCAGTACCACTAGAATGAACGTTGCTAAGAGGCTCAGTATCACCAAACCAACCGTCTGTAACATATCTTTCCTTACAATAATCAATGTGGTGATGAGAGCCATCTTTATAGGTTTTGCCACTATGATAATGACTACCACTTGAATCAACACTACCACTATGACGATGCTCCCCATCCATGCTCGTATATCCACCCTTACAATGGGGAGCAGTCGCTTCCTCAATACCCATCTTTGCGATCGCTAAATTTTCCTCTTTTTCGATTTCATTAGGTAGTTTTCTAGATGATCCAATAAAATCGACAAGTTTTGGGAGATCAATCTTGTTCTTCTCGCTATGATCGTGTTCGCCATCTTCACTGGTTTCTCCAGTATGGCTGTGACCTATATCTTTGTGGGTATGGCTTTGAATTTGATCTCCCTGATATTTGCCAAATTTGCGTTTGGGGTCATGCTCTCCTTGGGAATCATAACCTCGAACAAATACGCCATTCAGATTTGGTAAGTTAAATGTGGTGATGCTATCCCCTTCACCAAAATTTGTGCCAATGCGAGAAAATAACCTAGAGTAATCTTCTCGTTTCACTTCTCGACCATCACAAACTAGCCAACCTTTAGGGGGAGTAGTCATGGCAAAGGCTGTAACTGAGCCGACTAGCAAATAATCAAAATATTGCTTGACATAATGCCGCAAATCCACATTCGTCGCCTGTATTTGTCCTTCAACTAGATTGAAGCGTGTGTTGTGAATGTAGACTTTGGTGATGAGTTGTTCAAGTTCAGCAATTTTCGCCAGTAATTCTTGTTTCTCTGGGAGATTATTTTCACTCATGGGTTCTACTTACCTGCAAAGATACAATACATTAATGCCAAATTCTTAGTTCTGGTCTCACTACCGCAGTTAATTTCACTATTGCCAAAGCTAACGGGACTTCCTAAAGATGCGTAGGCAGTGTTAGTAGAAACTGTGTGTGAATGTTCACCAGCAGAATTGATTGAAAGATCGTGAGAGTGAGAGCCAGAATGATTAATATTAAGATTATGATAATGTCGGCCATCAAAATCTAAAGGAGCTTTCCAGCCCATATATTTAGAGCCACTGTAATCTTTACTATCTCCATAGTGAAAAGAAGTTCCTCCTCTTTTAAAACAACTAATCCACCAATCTCCTGTTTCATTTACATCAATAGAGTGCTTATGCCTACCAGCATAGTCAGTACTTCCACTGTGGCAATGACTGCCACTCTCAGCTACACTACCATCATGATCATGATTACCCGCATCATCCGTTTCACCCGTATGACTATGCCCTGAATCTCTATGGGTATGACTCTGAATCTGATCCGCCTGATATGACCCAAACTTGCGATCTGAATCGTACTTGCCTCCATTATCCCATCCTCGAATTACTAACCCTCTTAAATCCGGCAAATTAAACGTAGTTGAACCATCACCCGAACCAAAAGTAACACCGACTCGCTGAAATAACTTGTAGTAATTTGTGCGGCTAATCTCTCCTCCATTACACTCTAACCAACCATCGGGTGGAGTTTTCATCGCAAAAGCACTTACGGTTCCGACAAACAGATTATCAATCTGTTCTTGAAAATAGCTCTTGAGATTATGCTCTGTCCCCGGCAGTTTAACATTGCACAATTGATACCAGCCATTAGCAATGTGGATTGCTGTTTTGAGCTGCTCCACTTCATCAATCTTAGCTTCCAATTCCCGGTGAGTTTTCTCCAGCAATGCTACTGCTTCTTCATAGCGATCTACTATTTCTTTAGTTTCAGTCATGCAGCTTCACCCTCAAAATCCATTGTTAAAGATGCCAAAACTTCAATTGAAAAATTGACTTGTTCTCTTGCCCAGTTTTGGTTCGGTAATTGAGATAACACCTCAGCTAACTCCAAAGCTAATTGAGGAATCCAACTGGGACGCTCTTCCCGCATTTTTGCCAAAACAGAGCGATAACGAGACACTACTAAATTTATCAGCTGTTGAGCGGTTTCATTCGGTAGGTCTTGCACTAATTCTGTGAGAATTTCTGGTAACTTGGGACAAATACCGTAATGAAACAGGTAGTATTCATCAATCAGTAAGCCTGCACAGATGCGATGTAGTGCAGACAGAAAGTTAGACAGGTTTGGTATTTGTCGCCAAGGTAGTAGAATTTCATTAATCGGTGAGGAAGGGTTGGGGTCATCCACATCCCACCACAGGAAACGCAGACAAAACTGGTCTTTATTCTTATCTTGGTGATCATTCAGTACATCTGACTCCAAAATCAGTGTGGGAATTCCATGTAACTTGTCAAAAAGTAGCGTTTCAACAGTGTCAAGTTTGAAACTCAAACAACCTACTACCTAACATCTACCACCTACCACCTAACACCTACCACCTATTACAAAACTCCTTTAGAACTAGGAATCAACCCAGCGCGGCGAGGATCTATCTCTACTGCCATTCTGAGAGCCCTGGCAAATGCTTTGAAAGTTGCTTCAATGATATGATGAGAGTTGATGCCATCTAGCTGACGGATATGTAAAGTCATCTGGCTATGGTTGACCAGCGCTACGAAAAACTCTCGTACCAGTTGAGTGTCATAAGTACCGACTCGTTGCGTAGGAATCTCCAAACCGTAGCTTAAGTGAGGACGTCCGGAAAAGTCTAGGGCTACTTGCACTAAAGCTTCATCTAAAGGAGCCAGAAAATTACCAAAGCGAACAATCCCTTTGCGATCGCTTAAGGCTTTTCCCAATGCTTGACCTAGAGTAATACCTACATCTTCGTTAGTATGGTGATCATCAATTTCCCAATCACCAGTTGCTCGCACTTCCAAGTCAACTAGTCCATGAGAGGAAATCTGATGCAGCATATGGTCTAAAAAAGGTATGCCAGTGTTGGCGCTACAAGAGCCGACGCCATCTAGATTCACACTTACTTGTACATCAGTTTCACCAGTAGTGCGACTGACGGTAGCTTTCCTTACGGGAAACTGTTGCTCCAGGTTTTGGGAAGAGGGGACATTCAGAATCCCCATTTTAGGATTATCGCTTGTTTGCATTACCGCTGCTTAGCTCATCTCGGAGAATAAGTTCTATAGTACTCCGCTTAAGAAACACTCTGGCTAATGGCTAATTGCTAATGGCTAATTGCTAATGGCTAATTGCTAATGGCTAATTGCTAATGGCTAATTGCTAATGGCTAATTGCTAATGGCTTTCAAGAAACACTCTGGCATTCGGGGATTTTGACGCGGGGACGCGGGGACTTGGGGACGCGGGGACTTGGGGACGCGGAGATGGGGTGATGGGGTGATGGGGTGATGGGGTGATGGGGTGATGGGGTGATGGGGTGATGGGGTGATGGGGTGATGGGGTGATGGGGTGATGGGGTGATGGGGTGATGGGGACTTGGGGACTTGGGGACGCGGAGATGGGGAGATAGGGAGATGGGGAGATGGGGTGATGGGGTGATGGGGTGATGGGGAGATAGGGAGATGGGGTGATGGGGAGAAAGATGAATTACCATTGCCTAACACCTAACACCTAACACCTACCACCTACCACCTAACACCTAACACCTAAGCCTTAACCCCTAACGCCAACCGTTTAAACATCGCTTGACGCGCTTGGGTTGCTAAATTGTCATCAAGGGGTTCTAAAGCTACAGTAGTCTGATACTTCCGATGTAATGCTTTCTGGATCAGCCAATCCGCGATAAAGGGATTTTTGGGTAATAGAGGGCCGTGGGAGTAAGTAGCGATCGCATTACGATAGAATGCTCCTTCTGTGCCATCTTCGCCGTTATTACCGTAACCCTTGACTACACGACCCAGAGGTTGTACCTTTCCCAGATAGGTGCGACCACCGTGATTTTCAAAACCGATGATTACTGGCTTAGTTCCCAGCATGGTTTCTAATTCCTGAGCTAAAGGTGATGCGGTTACTTCAAATACCACATTACCAATGCAACGACGAGCATCAACACCAGGATGTTTACTAGTCAAATCAAATAAACCCAATCCCTCAATTCGCTGACCTAGTGCCGGTTCGTAGTAATGACCAAGTAATTGGGGAGCACCGCAGGTAAAAACCCCTGGTGTTCCTGCTTCAATTTTCTCCTGCAATATCTGAGACTTAACCCCTTTTAAGTCTCGCATCACAATTTCCTGTTGTCGGTCTTGAGCCCCACCACCCATTAAAACATCTACCTGATGCAGTTGCTCAGGAGGGCCTTCTAAATCAAGAGGGAGCACTTGTACTTCAATTCCACGCCACTGTGCTCGTTGTTGCAAACAGATGACATTACCGCGATCGCCGTAGGTACTCATCAAGGTTGGGTAGAGCCAGCCTATGGTTAATTGTAGTTGTTCAGGATTCATTAGTAATGATTGGAGAGGTAATTATCCATTATCCATTGTTCATTATCAATTATTGAAGCCTCCTTTCTAATCCCAAACACTCCTCCACCAAGCATCAGACTGATGTTGAGTGAAATTGATTTTTTTACGGATATCTCGAATCTTCCACCCAGTTAACTTGGCTAAAGTCTTAGCTTCCTGCTCAAATCGCTTATTCAAAGACTTTTGATATTCTTGTCCTGCTCGACAATTCATTTCTCCCTGATAAGGATGACGCAGTACATATCTGCCTTGGAAGTTTTGGCGATTGGAGGTTTCCTGGAACATCAAGTCAGCGGGAAACTTATCCCGACTATAACGGACATGCAAACGGGTAATAAAGACATTAGTCCCTCTTGATGAATTTAACCAAAATACCCCTGCTTTCTTGAGTTCTTCCGGAGTTAGGGGATTATCGGCACAGGGGTCACACCAACTCATATCCCAAGCATATTCGAGAAATGCTACCTTTTTGCGCTCCTGTTCATAGGATTTTTGAAACATTGCTTGGTAAAAATCGGCAAATTCGTCCTTGACAAACACTGGTAACTCAGTATTGGAAGGAACTTGCACGGTACGATAGTTAGTAATCTCTGCCTGACCCTTGGGAGATAAGATATAGACAATCAAATCTTGCTCTTTGGTAGAATTGATCATCCCCAAGCGAATAGGCAGCATAAATTTGGGAGACTCGTAAGCCATCATCAAGGGTCGCAGGTTTTGATAACCAGCCTCTTCAAATTCCTGGAGATTGACCTTAGCAACAAAAAATTTCAGATTTTGCCGAATGTAAGGTTTTAGCAGGCGATTAGCACCCCTGGGAATACGGTAACCATTGCGTCGGAGCCAGGTTTCCAAGCCGTTAGATTCCCTGGCACTGAGGATAACAATATCGTATTCTCCCACACTGAAACGTTCTTCAACTGTTACACCCAAGGCTTCCTCTTGTACCCTCTCCCTAAGTGCGGCTCCCCCCCGGCGCATAGGAAGTGATATAGCATCTTCAAAAATAGGTGCGCAGGGGTCTGAGTCAAAATATTCTACTAGTCGTGGCGCACTAAAATTATCTAACCGTTGGATAATCTTGGGGTCACCTACATGTACTTGCTCTTCCGTCAGCACTACAGGTACTGGAACAACCAAAGCAAAATCTTTGACATCCCCTTGATAATCATTAGCCATAGTTAAAATAGTGCGATCGCGATCGCGAGCAATCACCACTTGGGAAGCCTGATTATAAAGCTTGGTATTGGCTTTAGCAACATAAAAACCGCAAAATGCCCAAGCTTGAGGAGCAAAGCCAACTACTACTATCAAACTCAGTAGTAAACTCAACAAAATTCGTAAGATCTTCATCGTTAATTACCTTAAAATTGATCTAATTTAACCAGGGTTTGCTGCATATATAGCGTTTCTCGGACTCATAAAGTACACTTGTTTCCTCAAAGTACACTTGTTTCCTCAAAGTCCCCCTTTTTAAGGGGGATTTAGGGGGATCAATACACCTAACTATTCCACGTAAACCTAGGAGATGACCAAATTAAATCTAAAAGCACAGTTAAAGGAGCCAAAGCAAACAAAGCCCAAAAAACTGCTGTGGAAACAAAGAATTGATTGCGTAGAATAAAAGTTAGGATGGCGATACAGATAGCCCAAACAACACGACTTGTCCTCGAATTAGGAATGGAACGGGGGTCGGTGAGCATAAAGAGAGCAAACAGCAACAAAGAGCCACTCATTAATCGATGGCCAAAAACATCCCAAGTCCAACCCAACCAAAAATTACGTATTCCTTCTAACAAAGTGTAAGCACCCAAAAAAGCCGCTGTTGTATCCCAGCGTCCCACCAATTTCAACACCATACAGCCACTACCTGCAAACAATAGCGCATACCAACCATCGTCTCCCCATTGTCCAGGAGAAACCCAAGCATCATTTGTTAGTAGCAGAGCCGCAATTATGCCAAAGTTGGCAGGATTAAAAAAATGCTTGCGCTCTACTTGAAAAATAAATTTACTCGAAATTGCTAGAAAGCCTGCTATTGCCATAGTAAGGTAATGTTCAGCTCGTAACAGTAGACATAAGCTTAAGGCTGTAATTGCTGCACTTTTGAGAGAAGCTGGAGTAAAAGACGGGGGGACGCGGAGACGGGGGGACGCGGAGACAGAGGGTTCGTAGGCTGGGTTGAGGAACGAAATCCAGGTAAGTATACTTCTTGCAAAAGTCGATAATTGTTTGTAGGGGCGTAGCATTAGCGTTGGCATATTGCCCATCAAATCCAAGTTTGGTTCCGCCAATGCTTCGCCCTTCTGGGATTTCTGCAAAAGGTCTAGTTTTGGTTGCTTTTGGGTTACGCGATCGCTAACCCAACCTACAGAATTTAAACTGAACCAGTTTTCTGAAAACTTTGCCCGCAAGGATAGCATTATCCATTGAGTTAACAGACAAGTTACTAGCAAAACTAGCATTAGTTCAGGTCTGAGAGTCCAGTCTCTGTTCCCAATGCCTAATACCAAAAAGAGGGAGAGAAAGATAATTTGATAGTCTCTAGGATCTTGTTGTCCCATTGCTTCTTTTTTTAGTAACAAGTTTTGAGTTAAAAGGCTTACTGTACAACCTGTCTTACCTCCCGCTTTCTGTTCCCCTCCTTGGAGGGGTTAGGGGTGGGTTGGAGCCCATTGGTGTCAACTTAAAGTAAAACCCATGCCCCACAAGGAACTTAAGTTCCTTGCTAATAGCTCAAGTCATCTAAAGATGACTAAACTTAAGGTGAAGCCGAAGAATTTAGTCCATTAAAATGGACTTAAGCTATTAGCCTCATCATTTGAATCCAAGGTGAGTTAGGTCATCCAGCTAGTCAGCTATGTCTAGGCTTAAGTTGACACCAATGGTTGGAGCCTCCTACCAGGAGCGGAGGAGCGGAGGAGCGGAGGAGCGGAGGAGCTGAGGAGTGGAGGAGTGGAGGAGCGGAGGAAGAAGAGAGAACTGATAATTTTTGGATACTTAGCTAGGAAGTCCCACCCAAAATTTCGTTCACCCGTAGGGAACAAGAAGAGCAACATCAGGTTGATAGGGACAGTTAATCGGGTTTGGGACGATTAAATCAGGTCTTAAGCCCCCCAATTGTAATTGTTGTATACTCCAAATAGATAGATTCTAGTCACACTAGAGCTGGGTAATCACACTACAGGACTTTCAAAGTAAATGCGCGTAATCTTACTGACTGGCAAAGGGGGAGTCGGCAAAACTTCCGTTGCAGCCGCTACTGGCTTGCGTTGTGCTGAGTTAGGCTACAAAACGTTAGTTCTGAGTACCGATCCGGCTCACTCCCTAGCAGACAGTTTCGATTTGGAATTGAGCCACGAACCCCGATTAGTCCGTTCTAATCTCTGGGGAGCAGAATTGGATGCTCTCAGGGAATTGGAAGGCAACTGGGGAGCCGTAAAACGCTATATCACCCAGGTGCTGCAAGCCAGGGGATTAGATGGGGTTCAGGCAGAAGAATTAGCTATTCTGCCGGGAATGGATGAGATTTTCGGTTTGGTGCGCATGAAGCGTCACTATGATGAAGCTGATTACCAAGTTCTGATTATTGACTCTGCTCCTACAGGCACAGCACTAAGGTTGTTGAGTTTACCAGAAGTCGGTGGTTGGTATATGCGCCGCTTTTACAAACCTCTACAAAATGTATCTGCTGCTCTGAGACCTTTAGTGGAACCTTTATTCAAACCAATTGCAGGCTTTTCCTTACCAGATAAGGAAGTGATGGATGCTCCTTACGAATTTTATGAGCAAATTGAAGCCCTGGAAAAAGTATTGACCGACAATAGCAAAACTTCTGTGCGTTTGGTCACCAATCCTGAAAAAATGGTGATTAAAGAATCCTTGCGTGCCCATGCTTACTTAAGCCTGTATAATGTTTCCACCGATTTAGTGGTTGCCAATCGGATTATTCCGGAGGAAGTCAGTGATCCCTTCTTCCAACGTTGGAAGGAAAATCAACGGCAGTACCGACAGGAAATCCACGACAATTTCCATCCCCTACCGGTTAAGGAAGTCCCCCTCTACTCCCAAGAGATGTGTGGCATGGAGGCTTTGGAACGACTGAAGGAAACCTTGTATGATACAGAAGACCCGACTCAAGTTTACTACAAGGAAAACACGATTAGAGTAGTACAGAATAAAAGTTCCTACAGTCTGGAACTCTACTTACCAGGGATTCCCAAAGAGCAGATTCAACTAAGTAAAACCGGTGATGAACTCAATGTCCGGATTGGCAACCATCGCCGCAACTTAGTACTACCCCAAGCCTTAGCCACCCTGCAACCATCCGGAGCCAAGATGGAGGAAGATTATCTCAAGATTGGCTTTGCTAGTACTGGGAATGTTTAGTTGGCATGGGGAGTGTGGGGAGTGTGGGGAGACGCGGGGACGCGGGGACGCGGGGACGCGGAGATGGGGAAGACAAGGGAGACAAGGGAGACAAGGGAGACAAGGGAGACAAGGGAGACAAGGGAGACAAGGGAGACAAGGGAGACAAGGGAGACAAGGGAGACAAGGGAGACAAGGGAGACAAGGGAGACAAGGAGGATAAAGAAGATATGTACACTATCCAATTCCCAATTCCCAATTCCCAATTCCCAATTCCCAATTCCCAATTCCCAATTCCCAATTCCCAATTCCCAATTCCCAATTCCCAATTCCCAATTCCCAATTCCCAATTCCCAAACAACCAACAACAAACAACAAACAACAAATAACAAACAACAATTCCCAATGTCTGCATCCTACGCTATTGATTTTGGCACTAGTAATACTGTAATCACTCGCTGGAACTCGGCAACCCAGCAGCCGGAAACGGTGAACTTACCTGGTATCTCACTGCAATTGAGCCAGAATCCTCCCTTAATTCCCAGTTTGCTCTACTTAGAAGATGCCAATCAAGGTAAAGTGATCGTAGGACAGGCAGTGCGCGATCGCGGCCTTGACCTGAGCTCTGACAACCGCTTCTTTCGGAGCTTTAAACGAGGTATCGGTACAGACATTCAGGGATTTTTACCAGAACTAGACGGTAAAATTGTCTCCTTTGAGGATGTTGGACAATGGTTCCTCAACCAGATTATTAGCCAATTATCATCTTCCCTCAACCAAGAAGAAGAACAAATTGAGTCCCTGACTCTAACTGTACCTGTAGATAGCTTTGAAACCTATCGGCATTGGTTGACGGGGGTATGCCAAGCTTTGCCGGTAGAACAGGTAAGGATCTTAGATGAACCTACTGCTGCTGCCTTGGGTTATGGGATTGCGGATGGGGATGTTCTGCTAGTAATGGATTTTGGTGGCGGTACTGTAGATTTATCCCTAGTACAGCTCAATCAACCAGCTCAAAAGAGTACAAAGCCTTTAGGTTTTATCCTGAAGTGGGGTGAAAAAGCTCTGGGAGAAAACTCTGGACAGAAGGTAACAATTGCTCGGGTACTGGCCAAAGCTGGACAAAATTTGGGGGGTTCAGATCTGGATAACTGGCTGGTGGATTACTTCGTGGAAACTCAAGGGTTGACGCGATCGCCTTTAACTACCAGACTAGCAGAACGGTTAAAAATCCAGCTATCTGAACAGGAATCAGCTACGGAAGTTTATTTCAATGACGAAACCTTCGAGAGTTACGAACTAAAACTAGACCGCCCTAGTTTTGAAACTATCTTGAAAGAACACCAGTTTTTTGAGATACTAGATAATATGATGGCACAACTCCTGCAACAAGGCCGTCGTAATGGTATAGAAGTCTCAGATATTAACGCAGTTTTGCTAGTAGGCGGCACGGTGAAAATCCCAGCAGTGCAGAATTGGGTACAACAATATTTCGACTCCGACAAGATCCGTTGTGAAAAACCCTTTGAAGCGATCGCTCAAGGAGCACTTCAGCTCAGTCAAGGTATCGAAATTCAAGATTTCCTCTACCACAATTACGGCATCCGCTACTGGGACCGACGCGATAATTGCCACAACTGGCATTCCATCATTAAAGCAGGACAAGCTTACCCCATGAATCGACCAGTAGAGTTGGTTTTGGGAGCATCAATCGAAAATCAACCCAGCATCGAGCTAGTGATTGGAGAGTTAGGTGCTGATAATAGTACTACAGAAGTTTACTTCGAGGGCGATCGCTTGATTACTCGCCAGGTAGGTGGAGGTAAAACCACTGTCCAAACCCTCAACGATAGGGATGGAGCCAGAAGTCTCGCTCAATTAACACCTCCTGGTAATCCGGGAAGCGATCGCATCAAGATTCAATTTTGGGTAGATGCTCAGCGTTCCCTCCGAGTTAATGTTGAAGACTTACTAACTAATCAAACCTTACTGGCTAATCAATCCGTTGCTCAGCTTAGATAATTGGGAATATGTAGTGTTGAGCATTTAAATGAGGTACAACTTTCAAGAAACACTCGGGCTAATGGCTAATGGCTAATGGCTAATGGCTAATGGCTAATGGCTAATGGCTAATGGCTAATGGCTAATGGCTAATTGCTAATTGCTATAAATCAACTTTTTTACCTAGTCTCTTTTTGGCCTCTTCTAATAAGGATTTACTGGTATCAAGGCTCTCCAGTAGTTAGGGTGATAAGCTGAGATTATCATTTCTGTATTCCTTACAGAGAAAGGATGACAGAAATATATTTTCGAGGAAGCTATCAGAAATACCGGAGTTTTCACCATAAGTACGGGAGAGCCTTTTGTCTAGACAAATACTTTAGCTATCCACCTGCGATCCAAACTAGAATACTGAGTATTGGTTCAACCGGAGGAACAGGATAATCCATTAAATCCACAGTGACTGTGTTGTCTTCCAACTTGAGAAACCGCCAAGCAGTTCCCGTCGTCACGCTACCATAGATACAGGGAATTACTTGCTGATTTGCCCGGTTAAAGCGTTGTACTGCCACCATCTCTGCTAAACACTGACCCATCCCTCGCTTGAGGTCTTCCTTTTTCGCTTCCACCACCACCAACACAGGAGCTTCCACTGCAATTTGCTCCGGCGATTGGCTTAAAAGAAAGTCACAGGTTCCATTAAGTCCAGCCTCGGGTTCCACATTAAACTCCTCTCCTGAAAAAACGCTGATTTGACCTCCTAAAACTTGCTTTACTTCCAATAAGATAGGGTTAATAATCGCTTCAGAGCGAGCTTTTTCATTACCGACAGCAATCGCCCAAGGAATACCTCGTTTGAGCATTTCCTGCAATAAAGAGCTTGGTTGAACTACAGGTACTTCTGGCAAAAAACGCTCTCCCTCAATGGTCTGAAGGTTAAAATCTTGCTTGGCTTTTGACCAGGTAAATTCACGGTAACTCATACTGGCAGTCTCATCCACTATCTGGGAGCAAGGAAGAACATTTACAAATATAAGGATTTTTAGTTATTTTTGGGCTTCAGGATAACAGCAAGGTTCCCACAAGAATTTGCAGAAGTAGAGCCAAATCTTCAGGAACACGGTAAAGCGTGCGATCTTCCGTGATGTGGTGCATTAATCGCTCATATTGTCCCAGTTTCCAAATATCCCCGGTAGTCACTGCGCCGTAGAGAATGGGTTGAGCCGCTGCCGACACATCAATCCACTGATCCAAAGCAATCAACTCCACGGCCAGTTGAGTAAACCCCTTTGCTAGATCCGCCTGTTTCGCTTCAATGATCAAAAAGTTGCGGGGGGTGGGAATGTAGTAGTCTAAATTGCCCCGCAACCAGTCGCTGACGGTGAGGGAATATTCGATGTTCAAGGTA
>JAAHHL010000080.1 GCA_010672185.1 Caldora sp. SIO3E6
ATAAAGACCGAAATCTTATCTCTTCGGTTGAATCTCAATTCCTTTTGAAGAATCCAGAAGCCGCCAAACTTCTACAACAGCAGCGCTGGCATAAGAAACTGAGCATTTTTACCGACCCATCAGAGCCTGACTGTAAGAAGAAAATCCACCTAGCTACCTATCGAAGTAAATGGCTCCAAATTCACACACTGCTTGATATGGGTATTGGCTGGTTTTTGAATCCAGAGAATAGCTGGCACTCTGAGACACCAGAGCTACTGGAATTCTGGGAAAAAGGCAAAGATCCCAAGCGTCAGCGGAACATCGGTGTATCTGCTCAGAATACCAAGCCTTGTCAGTATCTGGGTAAAGTTCTCAAAAAGTTTGAACTCAAGACAAAGCGCAAGCAAAAAAGAATTGATGGTAAGCAAGTACGTTTGTACTGCATCGAGAAATCTCCGCCATTGCATCAAGCCATTCTTGAATCTGTGGCTATTCGGATAAATTCCAAGATTTCTGAGTTCGTTTTTGATTGGAAAAAAGTAGTCGAAAATGGGGGTGTCACACAAGCAGAAACTCACTATACGCAAGGGCTTGAACCCGTCACACAACAAGCCGATATTTCTAATAAAACCAGGGGGGATGTGTTACACCCTACTGGGGGGACTGGCTTGCCTGATGATGAAAGGCAATGTACTTTCCATGCCGAAGAAATCTCCCAAGCTGAGTTTGAACTGCTGAGGCGGATCTCAGAGGAGAGCTCAGAGAAAGGTCACATTTTCAGGTCTATGTTGATGGGGGTCAAGAAAATTACCCGTTTGTTGTACGACCAAATTATGACAGAGTTTGCTTTTGCTTCCTTCTGATTGCTGATGGAGCAACAGAGCATCAGGTGGCAACTCTTGTTGGTCGCTCTCGTAGCTGGGTACAACAAATAAAGAGTAATCCTCTAGTAGCTCAGCTAAATCGTATTAAAGCTCAATTAAATCCAATTGATTCAACAGCCAAGCTCTCTATCCCTATTGACTGGGAAGATTTTGCTTTGGCTTCCTTCTAACTGCTAAAAATACCTCAGAATTTCAATTCTGAGAGTTGGTGAGGCCGTTCTCGATATGAGTGGCAGTGGTAGGAAAAGATTTTTCAATCTCATTGTGTTTTTCGAGTTGAGAAATTCTGTCTTGCAAAGCTAAAGTATCAGCTGCATCTGCTTGTTTGAAGAGAATCTCGATCGCCTTAAGTTTTGTGCGGTGAGGAACCTCTTTGGAGTCGATAATCTCTAAAAGCTGCGTAATGGCTCTATCAAACGCTAGCGTAATTCTAGTTAGTCCTGCTCTGTAAATCTGGTTAATTGCAGTTGATAGCTCTGACTTGAATTCCGGGTCGCGCTTGAGACGTTCTATTGAAGACAGGCTCACTCCAGCAAGTTTAGCTGCTTCTTTGTTGGTGCATCCAGTTGCAAAAAGGCAGACAATCTTGTATCGCTTTGCGTCATCCATGCTTACTGTACCGTCAAAAACCGTCAAAACAATCTCAAAATACCACGTTAAAACGTCAAAAACCGTCATGTAGCCAAAGGTGAGCAGTTCTGGGAAATAGCATAGCTGATATGTTGGGAGTGGATTAAGGGGTTGGCTTTGAAGAAATAATGCTTGATAGGGGCTTTCTGCGATTGCTGATCTGACAGTGCAGTGCAATCCCCAACAAGCCCCTATCAATGGACAATGAGACAGCACCTAGACAAATGAGACAGTAAAGAGTGATGTTTGATAAAACCCTGAAAGGAAGGTATGATGGGAGCTGTAGAGTTTTATGCTTGGGGAGTATTATCAAACTGTTATCAACTTTTTCTCAAGATTTCACAAAGAACTAATAACTTTTTGTTCCATCCAGTCGCGTGGTGTCTCATATGTCTCTGAGTGAAAAACAGCTAATCGCCATTGAGAAACTGGTGATGGGTTGCAACCATCAGGAAGCGGCTAATGCTGCTGGTGTGGCGCGTTCTACCATTTATCGGTGGTGTGATCAGGGGGAATTCCAGGAGGCGCTCAAAAGAGCTAAAGAACGCATTTTCAAGGGGCACGAGCAAGCTATTGATAGCTATAAGCAGGCTCTACTGGAAGCTGTAAAGCTTTCAGGGGATTGTATCAAGGTTCTGATGGAGATAGCCAAGAATCCTGATACTCGGACATCAGATAGGCTCAAAGCAGTTGAGATGTTGTTACAACAACCTCAAAAATTAATGGGGCTCTTAGCTGAAGGTGCTGTTTTCCCAGAGGAGAGATTAGCCCAGGAGCAGGAACAAGCTTTAAGGAAGCAGCAGTTAGAAGCTAAGCTAATCGCTTCCCCAGATTGGCGAAAAACCGATGACGGATACTGGACGGATGATTCCTTGAGTGTTTTTGGTCAGTTGCATACTTACGACCTTGAGAAGGCGTATGAGAAGCTGACCAATCCTACAACTTTCTTTGAGCTTTAGGCGATTAGCGCAAGAACCGTGCCTTAAGAGCAATCGCGCAGCTACCGTAGGTAATCGCCTTGCTTTGTAGGTTGAAAACTAATACTGTTACACTTATTACAGTTGTTCTGGGGAATTCACAACCATGACGACAAATACTCCTGCCAATACTCCGGTTTTTGAATCTCAGCTTGGGTCTGAGGATTTGTTGCGATTGACTCAGCTTTTAGAAAAAGCTCACCCAAAATTAGTAGGGATGGATGGTGAGGAGATTCTATTGCCAGAATCTCTCTATCAGGTTTTGCTTCAGGTGACGCCGCTTTTGGCTCAGGGTAAGGGGGTTACACTCATTCCTCAAGAGCAATTTTTAACTACGCAAGAAGCGGCTAATATTCTCAATATTTCCCGTCCTTATCTCTACAAGCTTTTGGAGCGGGGGGATATTCCGTTTACAAAAATTGGTTCCCACCGAAGAATTAAGGCGGAGAATGTGCTCAACTACAAGCAACAACGGGACATTGATCGCCATCTTGCCTTAACTGAGTTAACAGCAACAAGCCAGGAATTAGGTTTCTATCAGGCAGAGGCTTAGAGTTTTAGATGGTTGTTTTCCCGGTGGTATTGGATTCGTGTGTACTTTATCCGATGTATTTAAGGGATACGCTGTTACGTGCGGCTGAAGCCGGTTTATATCAGGTTAGATGGACAAATGAAATTTTAGACGGAACGTTTCGGAATTTGGTGGGGGATGGTCGTATATCTCCTGAGAAAGCTCAACGGCTGTACCATGCTATGAATCAGGCTTTTCCAGAAGCTTTGATTGAGATGACAGACGATTTGCTCCCTTGTTTGGATAATCATGAGGGTGATCGCCATGTTCTAGCAGCAGCATTAGTCGGGAAAGCAGAGGTGATTGTTACTGATAATCTAAGGCATTTCCCAAGGAAGTCTCTGGATAAATTCAATGTAACTGCTCAAAGTGCAGACGAGTTTTTGGTTTCTCTGTTAGATTTGTCAGGTGACAAAATGCTATCGATTATTGCTAAGCAAGTAGAAGATCTCACAAAACCCCAGATGGAGATTGACGAATTGTTGGAGCTGCTGAAAAAGTGTGTTCCTAGGTTTGTGAGCGCCTATCGAAAATGCCTAACAGAAACTTGAATCCTTGGAACCAAAGAAGACCCCGTAAGACCCACAAATCAGTTATATATAAGGTAAGCTTTTTATAGTTTTTGGCAATACTCTTATGAATAATCCAGGTTAGAGAAGTGTTGTTTTAAGGACAGGAAATAGTTAGAGTTGGGTATGAATGAAAATAGAAAACTAATTGCTATGGAGCAAGGAATGGAAATGTTCAATCGCCTTGCTAATTCATTAAATGTAGTAATAATAAGCAGGATTAAAGGTAGCCTTAATGAAGATGTTGTTAGACAGTCTCTAGACTTAGTACAAATTCGTCATCCTCGTCTTAATTGTCGCATTGTTGGTTCATTAAATGATTGGTATTTTCAAACTAAAAGAACACCAAAAAATCCTTTGCGTGTAATTTGCAATCACGATCCAGAATATTGGAAAATAATTGCGGTAGATGAATTAAACAATCAAATTAATAGCGAAAAATTTTTGTTTAGGGCTGTTTTAATTAAAAGCAATAATGAGGGCAATATTAATTATTTGATAACTACTGGTCACCATGCTATAATAGATGCTATTTCAGGTGTATATTTACATTCTGAAATATTAAATTTATGCTATCAAATTTTATCTACTAACAAAGTTCCTAGTATTTCAAAGCTGCCTGTCTTACCCTCTTTAGAAGATTTAATACCCAAAATAGTTGAATTAAGTGTCCAAGATAAGCAGTTAAATAAAAAAACAGAAACTTTAGGATTTGAAAAATATCTACCTAATGAACTACGCAGTTGCGGGTTAGTTCATAGAAAATTAGAACCTGAGTTGACCAACAGGATCATAAGTTCCTGTAAGAAAGAAAATACAACCGTTCATGGTGCTTTGTGTGCAGCTATGCTGTTGACAGTTGCAGAGACAATTAAGGGCGAAGATCGAGATTTGTACTTGAACTGTCGTTCATCTGTCGATTTACGAAGAAGGGTAAACCCACCTATTAGTGATGAGAATATAGCAATGGTGGTGTCAGCTTTAACTACCTTCCATGAGATTAGAGAAGATAAACCATTTTGGCAGTTAGCCAGAGAAGTTACTCGGCAAATCAAACAAAAATTAGAAACTTCCGAAATATATAAAGTAGTTTTGTCATACAAGAAAGGTACTGAGTTCTTACTGGCTAATCCTGATAAAATTCCCTTTTCTGTTTTTATTACTAATATCGGTCGTGTGAGAATACCATCAGACTATGGACTCTTTAAGTTAGAAGAAATTAGCTATGCTTTATCTCTAACTGCAATGGGAAGCGTTTTTGCTGTTGCAGTTTCAACTTTTGAAGAGGAAATGATATTAAATTTTATATACTCTAAACCAGGAATAAGTCAGGATACAATAGAGATGCTAATTGAAAAAACAATATCTTATTTAGGAAAATATTGTCAGTAATTTTTAATCTTCAACAGCACCCATATTTATGAGCATACTTTTCTGTGCTTCTGTTAAACCAACAACGCTTGTGATATTCATACCTTCATAAAATCTATCAGGTCTTAGGGTTCTAATACATTTATTATCCTTAATAGACCAAAGTTTTAGCGTACCATCATCACTGCCACTAGCTACAGTATCACCATCTGAACTAAAGGAAACACACCAAATCCAGCTCTGATGACCCTCAAATGTCTTAATACATTTTCCTGAGATAGTACCTTTTAAGATAGTAATATCCCAGATTTTCAATGTATTATCATCGCTGCCACTGACTATCATCTTTCCATCTGCACTAACAGCAATCGACCTGATTCTAGACTCGTGTCCCTTTAACTCTATAGACTCCCCTGTTTCCCAATTCCACAAACGTATTGTTTTATCAGCACTCCCACTCGCAAGTATTTTCCCATCACGACTAAAAGATAACGACCAAACTGGACTAGTATGACCTTTCAAGCAACGAATATCTTGACGTTCCTTAATATCCCATAATTTTATAATTGGTTCTTTAGTACTGTCGTTACTTATGGCTAAAATATCTTTATTTGGGCAAAAAGCTACGTCCCTAACTCGCTCAGTAAAATCAGAAATTGTAGTAATCAATTTCCATTGTTCAATATCCCACAAGCTAACTTTTTTCCCATAGTAATAGCTGACAGCTAGCTTTTTACTATCTTGGCTAAAAGCAACTGAAATAACACGACCTGAATTTTCGTTTTCTAAACTTTTGTCCTCTTTTATAGTTTTAACAATTTTCCATGTAGTAGTATGGAATACTACTACAGTACCATCATAACTACCACTAGCTAAAAGAGTACCTTCTGTATTAAAAGCTAATGTTCTGACTAGATGTTGATGGCGTGTTAGATCTCTGTAAATCTTATCTTCTGTTGAAACATCCCATAGTCTAACTAAGCGATCTTCCCCTCCGCTAACCAGCAATGATCCCTTGGGACTGAATGTAATAGACCAAACTGGGTTTGTATAACCTTGAATGCTCCTGTTACATTTGCCTGAAATAATATCCCAAATCTTTACGCTTTGGTCTTCCCCACCACTAAAAAGAGTTTGACTATTCTCTATTGGGAATGCTAACCCTCGAATTGAAGCTTGATGACCTGTTAAAGCCTGTTTTAATTTACCTGTCTCACTATCCCACAAGCGAATAGTTTTGTCTTCCCCACCAGTAGCCAGAAGATTACCCTTATGATTAAAACTGACGGTTCCTACCCATCCCTTATGTCCACGTAATTTACAAACGCAATTCCAGCTAGAGGTATCCATTAGCCATATCTCGTTAGAGTGACCCGTATTGGGTTGACCTGCAATAGCGAGTGAATTCCCGTTAGGACTAAAACCAAGTGATAAAATTCCACCGGAATAATCAATAATTTTAAAAATTTCACCATTATAAACACGCCAAATTATTAGTTTTTTAGTATTTTCGCTACCACTAGCAATGAGTTGATCGTCAGCACTAAAAGCAACCGTATTAGTCCACCCATCATGTCCTTCAAGCTGTTTAATGAATTTCCCTGAATTAACATCCCACAATTTGACTTTATTATCTTCACCCCCGCTGGCAATAATTTGGCTATTATGACTAAAGGCAACAGCTCTAACTCTTCCATTTTCGGTTAAAGTATGCAGGTGCTTTTTACTTTGAATGTCCCACAAATAAACTTTTTCGTCACCACTACCACTCGCTAGAATATTACCATCCGGACTGAATGCAATCGTCCATACCCAATCCGAATGACCTGTGAATGTATAAATACGAGTTTCATCCTCTATTTCCCAAAGAATAACTTCGCCGTTGGTTGTTCCGGCTGCTGCTAACTTCCCAGTTGGGTTAAGTGCTACACATCTAATTGTCCCAAAGTCTTCTCGGAAAGCGGACTTAGCCAGGTCGCATTGAGAAAAGTTAACCTGATGTAAAGGCTTTTCCTGTAAATAGGCTTGCCAAACAGTTAGACCTGAAAAATTATAACCTGTTAAATTTGCTCCTGATTCGCATAAGAGATTAATAATATTCCCAGCAGCATATCCTTGTTGTGAATTATTGCGAATTTCTGAAAGAATATTTTTGAGTTGTATGGTTAAATTATTTTGATTACCAAAATATTGTTTTATTTCTGCTAAAATTCGTTCAATAATGATACGTTTTTGCTCTGCCATGACATATTCTTTTGAGGCAGCTTTTATCAAGGCATGACTGTTAAAAACAGAAATTTTTCTGTTTTTGATTTCAGAAATTATAGTTGGAATTAATTTCTCAGTCATGTACTCCATAAACAAAGGTTGTAGTGCAAATTTTTCATCTTCAGTATTTGCTATGCGAAAACTTTTTCTAATAAATTGTATGTTTTCTGTTACTCTCCTTTTCTGTTCTGGGTATAATATATCTTCTTGAAATTCTTCAAGTGACACTGGTTCTCTATTAATCGCTAGCCAATACATAATAGATTTTTCAGGCTTAGACAATTTTTCAAATTGTTTATCAAATAACTCTTCAACACCTTTAATTATCTTTGTTCCTTTTTTCAAAAATTCAGATATATTTGATGAATATGCTCCAGATATTTCTCTGGCAACTAGATCTAAAGCTGAAGGATTTCCTTCGTAAAAATTAATCAATTTTTCCCAATTTTGAGCAGAACCTTTGAAATTCCCAAGGGATTCAAAAATTTGTCTAGCCGATAAAGTGTCTAATCCTTCTAATTCAAAAAAACGAACAGGTCTAGTTTCACCAGCAATCTTTTCTAGGCTTTCTGCCTTGCTAATTAATGGTTTCTCTCGACTAGTTAATAGCAGGCAGCTTTTATGTTCAGATCTTCCTATTATCTCTAACAACTGACCATAGGGTTCGTACCCTTTTCGATACCGTTTAGCACCATTATTTTCCTCTAATATAGTATCAAAATTGTCTAAGATTAATAAACAACGAAATTGACTCAAGTAATTCAAAAGCCTTGATATCTTATTATCTACAGTTGTAGGTAAATCAATTTCTTGATTATCGGACAAAAATTTTATCAAATCTGTCATAGTCTCTTCAAAGGGAAGAGGATTTAGAAGTCTGCGACCAATAACATAATCAAATTCATCCTGAATATCTACGGCTATTTTTTCTGCTAAAGCAGTTTTGCCTATTCCTCCTTTGCCAAACTTTACTGAAAGGTGAGTCTTGCCCATTCCACCCACACCAACAATCGCAATTAATCGACAACGATCCTCAATGATCCAGTTCTTCAGTTTTTCTAGCTGATCCTGCCGTCCAAAGAAAGGTTCATCTGCAAAAGTTGGTATTGTGCCCCAATCTTGACTGCAAGAACGAGGCTGAGTAGCTGTCGAACCATCTAAAGTATGGCTTCTAGCTTTTCGAGACTTTTTCAGTTTCTCCTTTTGTTTATTATTTTTTTCCCAACAATCATTAAAGTTTTCCAAGCTTTTTTTTAAATCGGTATCCCACTCATCCCACAACGTAAATGTCAGAGTTAGTTTTGATTCTGGTTTACGACCTTCGGATTTATATTCAAGAATGTGTAAAAAATCTCCTAGGCAGTTTTTCAAGGCATCTCTAATATTTTCTGAAGATAGTTCTCTTCCTTGAGAAGTTTTAATATTTTTGCAATTAGCTAAGGTGACTAGATGCCGTAGTTCTGTTCTCAGAATTAGCGTTATTTTATTTGGACAGTCGCACTCAATAGGGATGTTCTGATAGTTTGGTAGCTCACCCGTAGCAAAACCCAGTATAGCTTCAAAAAGTTGACTGACCCACTTTTGCACGTTATGACCAGTGCTAAGACCTGACATAATTATTTCCTAGCCGCCTATTCAAAATTTATTGGGGCAACTCCAATACTCATGAGCTTACCCCAATACTTGAACCCTTATCATAACGGTCTTTCAGACTCTTTGGGGTGGTTTTGACCATTTAATTACCCCAAATTTAGTCTTGATTCAATTGAATTTGAGGCTAACAGCCATGATGAGTATAAAAGACATTCTCACCCAAAGCCCAGACTTACAGCACTTAATCCAAGGTAAGAAAATGTATCAAGCGATACAAATAGAGGCGGTGAATCCCAATAGTCTGAACCATTCTGGACAGATTCAGCAGGTTTTATCAGACTTCCCTGGAGAAGTTCAGAGATGGCGGCATAGCCTCGCTATTCTTGTACCAGGAACTGTTGATGTGAACGTTATAGCTGATACTTCTGTTTACCTTCATAAAGCCGCCAAACTAATGTCTGAGTCGTTTGGTGGTACTCGGATCTGGGCGGAAATCGGAACTTACACAAGTGATGCGGTGGGTTTAGTAACTGAGCAAAATGTCTGGGTTAAATCGCACATGGATGAGCCAGCCTTGTGCCAGCACTTTTTAAAAGTGTTTGATTTTGTTTGCCAAATGCGAGATGCCCTGTGTCAAGAAGCTATGCTTCTAGAAATCGATGGTAATATATACTGCCTGAACTGGTCTAAGTAGACAAAACCTATCCCTTAGTTGCATCTTTCTTACTGCGATGTGGCAAATGCTCGCCTATAAGCAGCAACGGGACATTGCTCGCCATGAGAAAGCAGCAGGATTAGCTGGGAGAGCTGAGGCGATTGAGTGATTACAATCATACAAGCAAATGTGTCAAGTCACAGAGAGGTATTGTAATAATTCGTTATATTATATGTAACAAAACGTTACATAGGAGCTATCGATTATGTACACATCCAACGAATTAGGCGTTCTCAACAACTACGCTACTGAGCCAATGATGTACTATGCTGTCTACCCTTCACTTGAGCAGCAGCGCCGTTATGCCTTACTCGGTGCGATTGCTACTTTGTTTGTAACTGCCTTAACTCTAACTGCACTGGCTGTGAGCTAGTTCCTCATTGGTTGCGAAAGTTAGTTGAAATTACCTTGGAGTAAAGATCATGACTATTACTATTTCACTGTTTGTTGTTGGCTGGCTTGCTGCTTCTGTAATTGGTACTCAAGCCTACTTTCGGGGTGAGCAGTCCAAACCTATTCATGAGCGTAATTGGCGTTCTGGCTCTTTCGAGAAACTGGCTAAATCCATGACTGGCACTGAGATGGACTACACCACTCGCGTTCCTGCTTACCCGATAGACAGTTACTTCAGCCGTCTGTTGCCTAATGAGTAAATCTCGAAGAAGGAAGTACCAGACATAGCCCCTAGCGCCGCTGCTAGGGGCATTTTTGTGGGATGTGGTGACCCACCCTACCCTGAACCCCAGACACCCATAATTTACAAGCCAGAATGAGCAGGGTCAGGGGTCAGGAGTGTAGTTTTATCTAACAATAGTTGATACTATCTGCAATGATGAGTAGTAAGAGATAGGTCACCATTCTGAGATGTCCGCTGGGCTAACTGCGTAAATACGCAGTTTTTTACATAGCCAGCGATTGCTTCCAGCACCGCCGTAGGCGATCGCTTAGGGAGAGCTAAAGTACTATTTCAATTCAAGCTATTCCTTAGAATTGGCTTGAATTGAAACACTTTAAAAAACAGATGTCTTCTTAATTAAAAAGTGAGAAAAATGCATCAACCAAAATGCTTATGAAGTTATTATCATCGCCACCGTCACCACCGCCATTGTCACCAGTAATACTAAAATTAGGCGGCTGAGAAAAGTCTGGTGTCTGAACTTGATGAGCATGAACTTCATACCCATGATGTCGTGTAATTTCTCGATCCATAACAATCACCTCAATTTTGTCAAAATTATCAACTAACTAAGATAGTAATCAATCAAAGCAGATGAGACAATAGTAATTTTTTTTAAAAACTAGTTATTTTTTTATTTGGATACTTTTTCTATACTGTATAAAGTCTTTGTCCCAAATAAGCATCATTACTTTATCTAAATCTTCAACCTTATCAAAACCAACCTTATCTCTAATCATTTCTTTTGATATATCTGGATTTGCAAGTATTTTTTGATTTTCTTCCATGAATGAAAGGAAGCATTTTATTTGTTTTGGGGTGACGTTAATTCCAGTATTTCGCTTAAATTTTTTGTTAAGATTGCTTCGGTCTTTATAATGTAATTCTCTCACTAAAGTTTTAATTTGAGCACCTTCAAATAACCTATTAATAATGTAATTGATCTGTAAATTTCTCAGGAAAATACCTGGTGTTATTAAATCATATTCCTTAAATAAACTGTATATTTCGTGAGTTTGTATTTTTATTCCTATGTCTGTCTCCAAGCTTTTTGGCAAGTCACCTGTTTTAAAATTTTTCTCTTTACGCCAGTTACATTCTATATATGCCTTTATCTGTTCTAGAAGTTCCTTTTTCGGATTCATAGGTCGTTTTTTGTCTTTCATTAGTTCATAAATTAATGCCTTTGTTAAAGCACTTAGAGTATCTCTGTGCATACAAGTATCATGTGGATAAAATATTAAAGACTTTCTAAAAGTCTCTATAAATGAAAAAATTGGATGCTCCTTATCAGCATTAGACAAAAATAAATTTGGCATTTCCATGTCACAAATACCAAACTCATGCCTAAGTATTCTTTCAATAAAATGCGTTTCTATACCCAAAAGTGAGATACGATCTAAACCATTTTCTAAAGTTGCTTTATAAGAAGTTCCTTGTGGGTATGAGAAAATAGTTTGTCCCCTAATTATTTTTTGACGAGTAAAATCGCCCACTTCGTATTGAAAAAGGCATTCTGAACTGCTATCAGTTATTTCTAGTGTGTACATTGGGACTTCATGTTCTTGTATCTTTGATGCCGGAAAATTTTGGTAGTCAATGAACAAGAACTCTCGCGCACTAAAGATATCCTGAGGTAAATAGTTGATCTTAGAAGATAATTTTTCAAGAATGGAATTTGAATCTGGATATGATGTGGACATGTTTCATCATCTCTAACTTTACTGTTGAATAAATAAAACTGAAACAGAGATTGACTCTCAGGCTCTAACTCTTGAAAAGCACATCGCAAAGATTGGAATTTTAGGTATTGATATAAGTTCAGCAACAGGTTTGGTAGATGAATATGGTTCAAACGTGTATGGGTTTCCTGTCTGCTTAAGCAAAGCTGCGATGTGCTCCCATTGTGGGAGCTGCCTAGAATTTATGTTTTTGTGTCCTGAAGCAGCCTCTGAAGACCATTTACCAATTGTCCGTACACTCTTCCAATGAACGCCTTGAAGATGGAAAGCATTGCTGGCTTCTCTAGAAGTCCAAAGTGTTGCTGTCCACATAGATAAACCCGCCGTACCAAGCACTTTTCCCTTTAGAAAACCTTCACTTACCCTAACCTCTCTAATGATTCGGCCAGAGAGAATAAGATAGGGAATCAAATACTTCGGATGTTTGAGTTTCAACCAAGTTACAGACAAATGATAACTAGACAAATGATGACTAAACATATGCAAACATCACGAATGGGTATGCAAATATTAGGATTATTCTATTCGACTGCCCCAAAGCTAGCAATGGTAGTTAATTTGAGAAAGTGGTCATTTTTTATCCCACAGAAGTTGAAAGAGTCTGAAAACTAGTTCAAAGCGATAATTTGGAGCGTGATATTGAAGCGAGATTATCACTCATAGTAGGTGAAGACGGGTTGACCTACTATGATGACTAGTCAAGTTGGTTGGGACAGCTATCCCTTAGTCGCATCTTTCTTAACAAATGAAAGTCAGAGTAGGTAAGGGATACAGAGATTTTGTTACAGAACTTAAGTGAAAAATGCCAGGATTAGACCTGTTTGACACCATTGATGAGATCATGATTCAAGGTACCATGTAACGGAAAAAAGGTACCATGTAACGAAAACAAGGCAGCATGTAACAGAAATGTAACCAATTGGTACGTTGTATGAGCAATTACGATCACATTGAAGAGTAAAGGAAGCTGAAGGAATATTATCTACTCATGAGTGGCAGGCGTTATACTGCACCATCCATAAAACTCCCAGTCCCCCGGATAGTTCACCAACCCTATCAGAGTGTGTGCGTATTTTTTGCTCAACTGGGAGGTTTTTTGGGACGTAAGAGTGATGGGGAGCCAGGAGTAAAGACTTTATGGCGGGGTATACAGCGGTTGAATGATCTGGCTGCGATGTGGCAAATGCTTACCAAAAATTCTAGACCAGAATAATGAATAGTCAAGGGGACTAGACTAGCTATTGACGGACCAAACCTTAATTTGGCAATAAGCATTGTTTTTTTTCTATGGTCGAAAGTATTTTTCCGGCGATACTTCTATGAATTGTCGGTCGTTGTGGCGCGATAGTCATATGGGTTTTATAGGTAACGCGGCATGTAAAAAAGATAAGGCTATGTTGCAATCGTAGGTAAGTTATAGCAGATGGTCAATTATCATCCATTCAAAGCTATATAGGTAGTTAAGTGTTATTTGACTACTCATCAACCAACAATCGCAGTGTTATACCAAAAATTGGGACGTAAAATTGGTAAAATTAACAAGTATATTTTTACGCGCTTTGTTGAGCGAGGTGATAAAGGGAGAGTCTTTATGGGTAGTCAAGTAGGGAAAGCCAGCTAGATTTATGGGTAGTCAAGCTATTTTAACTATTCATAGATGATTGTATATACAATCTACAGCTATGGTCAACTTACCAAGAGGAATATTAATCGCCAAACCCGTTGGATTATATAGATTGTACTCTAGAAAATATGAGTAACTAAGTAGGCTTGACTAGTTATAGTTAGCTAGTCAAGCCCCTTGGAGTCTATAGATTCTATCCTGGTTTTTATGGGTAGTCAAGTAGGAAGAGCCAGCTAGATTTATGAGTAGTCAAGCACGTTTAACCATTCATATGTTATTGTATATACAATCTACAGCTAGGGCAAACCTTACCTAGTTGAAAGCAAGTCCCTAAAACCATTACTGTTTATAGATTCTAGCCATAGCATTATGAGTAGTTAAGTGAGCTAAACCAGTCATATAGATGAGTAGTCAAGCCCTAATAGCCACTCATATGTCATTGTGTATACATAATGAATGCTACTGTATGTACACTTATAATGTAAGTACATCTTTACTACTGTTATACATTCACGTTATACTCTCCGGAGAGTATAACGTGAATGTATAACAGTAGTAAAGATGTACTTACATTATAAGTA
>JAAHHL010000800.1 GCA_010672185.1 Caldora sp. SIO3E6
CACGCCCTTTAGAGGCTAATGGTTTAGGTTGGACTCCAGAAAAGACTCAAGGGGAAATAGAGCAACTTCTCTCTCAATTTACTTTACTACCAGAGAGTGGAGATATTTTTACTTACTGGTTGCATGGCAAAAGCCGACATCGAATCTGATTCGGAAAAAACCCTAACTTCAAGTTCTGTGCTCCAACTATCCCAACCATCTGCCTTAACGACAGTAGCCAATATTCTCCAAGATTCTCAGAAAATTGGTGGCTCGGTATCTTTACCCCTAGAGCCTCCCAAGCACAATGAGCAACTCTACAATCTAATTGTGGTAGATGACGCCTTAACTTGTGACTTTTTGGGACGGAATGCTCCCGCAGTAGTTTTGCCCAGACAACTAGGTTATCAATTGCGACTCATAGACAGCCATACCCCATTGATTGCTCAAGATTTGTCTGATTCTGGTTTAGAACAACCAACTTTGTTACAACTATTCGTTCGCTGTAATCCTTTCCGAGAAAGGATAGGGCTAACGCCACTGGCAGAAAATTTCCTTAATAAACTCTTAAAAAATAATAATCTACAAGCTTTAGTGATTTACGGTAGTCCATATATCCTAGAACAGTTTCAGCCAGATTTGCCGTCAACAATACCTTATGTGTATTCCTATGGGCAGATGCCAGAGGCTCAAACTATTGCGCTTAATGTATTATTAGCTCAAACTACTCCAGTTGATACTGCTACACCATTTATTTAAAAAAGGAGTTCTCCAGTTGAGAAGTTACACCTAGTTCAGGATTAATGAACACCAAGGAAATGTTTTCCCTGTTCCCAAGAATTGCGCTTAAGCGGAAAATGACCTGAGCAGGGCGGTAACTTTTTCTTTGTTGTTTGTATAAAGCTCTCTGCTTGATAAGTACACATGAGCTACTCTCATAAGTTTTATTAATCTTGTCCTAATTAAATATTTACACTTGTCTGGGCTAGCCCTAGTAAGTGATGGCTGGCATAGTCCCCATACTTGAACTGGGTATAGCAGTCGCCAGGACGGTTAAGACATTCTCAGGTAAGCCAAACAAGGGGCTTAAGCCCCTTGTCCTAATCGCCTTGACGGTTGCTATACTTTCTCAAAGACAGAGACTTTGATCTTTAGTAAATCTTATGAATTGAGGCACATTAGTAGTAACTTTCTATACAGAAATAAATTTATTTTCACGCTAAGCATTCTTAGATTAATATAAATGTAGCTCCATTCTTTCACAGGTTAGAACAATGATTGTCAACACCTTACCATCTACCCCTAAACCTTCTGTGCGTTATTCTATAGATGTTCTCCAAGAGGAAGCCCGTCAACTAGTGGAAAAAGGAATTGTTAGTCGTCAGCAGCCAATATACGCCCTCTGTCAATATATCCCTGCTCGGGATTGGGTCTGTGTTGAGTTTGAGTTAGAAGAGGGAGACTTTTTGCTGCGCGATCGTATTGCGGATCTTGTCGGCTTTGAAGAGTGGGAAAATGACTAAGGAATCTGACTTGAGGCAAGAGTAGAGCCAAAACCTTAGAGCTGGCAAGGATTGGATACTACCAGACTCCCTAGCCAGTTAAAGTCCAATTTAAGAATGCTGCTCTTGCTCATTCCCCAATTCCCTAAGATTAGGCAACTAACTGCAAATTAGCATTTAAACTGAACAACCATAAGAAAACTCGACATTAATGGAATATCCGGTATAAATTTTAGATTTTATCCAATAAACCCTATTTAGGGCTTGCTGCATAAGTGGGTCAGCTATACCAGACAAGGCTTTCAGCGGTTAAAAAGCCTTGTCTTGTACTTTGGACATGTATCAAATGGGCTCAAAAAGCTGGCATGGTTGTGGAAAATCCCTGGGTAATCTTCAAGCTGAAAGCTAAAAACTGATAGCTAATGACTTATTCACCCAATCCCTATTGAGATTGACGCTGCTGCTCTAACTCGGTGCGAAGAGCAGCTATTTGTGCAGTCAGTTCCTCGATCTCTTGCTGTGTATTAGCGTTAGTCACACTTGTAGATGGTGTTGCTGAAGTATTAGTAGGTGAACCTGCTGATGCGGAACTACCCGAATCATTTGATTGCGCCCATATTGATTCTAAATAACTTCGGGCTTCTTGCTCAGTAATCTTTCCTTTCTCTTCCAACGTAGCCAGCTGTTGGTCGAAGCTTGTATTGAGCTGAGAAAAGTTTTCTTCCCGCTTTTGAGGATCTTGCAGAGATTCAATCAGAGCAGTTGTGGCTCCCAAAGAGACATGGAAGCCAGATTGTAGGAATTGTACCAGATTGTTGGAGTCCATTTAATTAAAAACCCGCTGGAGACCCCTACCTGCTAGGCTTGGGGAGGAAGCGGGGCGGGCTTGACCACTTCCCAACTGGTTAGAAAAGCTTATTTGTTAAGAAGTATAACTCATCCTGCTTGCTCCAGATACTCATTTAAGTCATCAATTAAACGAGTTAGTTCAGCTTCCGTACTTAGGCGTATGCGTTCGTCACGGAGGGTAATGAGAACTTTGGCAGCAAAGGGACTAGCATAGATATTGGGATTGCAGAAAACTTCAAGAAAAACTTCCCCACTAAATTGGTACTCCATCGGTTTTTGGAGACTTGGTTTACCACTACCCGAAACCTGGGTAGCAGCCTTGAGGCTTTGCATAAATTGAGCGATCGCATTTTTTAAATCTTGAGCAGCACTGGCAGTAAAGGAGAAAGAAACTGAACCATCAGCCAGATTCAGTTTTAAAGGTGTAGTAGACATAAGCAATTAGGAAAGTTGATTTTTATAGTCTTGCTTGACAAGACTAGGAAAATTTTCAGGATCTACAAAAAATAAATCCGCTGTGGGCAGTAGTTGTTCCCCAACAGCATTAATCCCCTTGAGGATATTCATCCCACAATGTTGTGGTTAAGCGCAAACTTTGGTGATTGCCATCTCCCAAAATTAGATGATCCAGGAGGGGAATACAGAGTAATTGTGCTGCTTGTAATAACTGTTGAGTTAAGGAAATATCTTCCCTACTAGGTTCAACAATGCCAGTAGGATGATTATGAGCAATAATCACCCGTGTTGCTCCTTGACGGAGCACTTCTCGGAAAATATCGCGGGGATTTGCCAAGGTTTCAGTTGCTGTTCCAATAGTGAGAACTTGGGTTCCTAGCAAGCGATTTTTGGCATCCAGCAGCAAAACTGCAAATCGCTCTTGACTTTGCCACATCAAGTCATGACTGAGAGCAGCAGCGGCGGCTCCGGGACTATCAATTATGGTGCTCTCTGCTGGTTTAGACAAAAATGCTCGTTTCCCTAGTTCAACTGCTGCTATGATCGTTGTTGCTTTGGCTTGACCAATACCATGAATTTGGATTAACTCTTTGGGACTAATATCCCTTAGCACCTCTAAAGGGTCTCGTTGGTGTTTGCCTAATTCCTGCAGGATATGTTGTCCCAAACCAACTGCTGAGAGCTTTCCTTTACCTTGACCTGTTCCTAATAAAATTGCTATGAGTTCCGCTGTGGCAAGATTTTTAGCTCCGAGAGCCATTAATCGTTCACGAGGGCGCTCACTTTGTGGTATGTCGGCAATTCTCAGGCTATAAGTCATATACGCAAATTAATAAAGACTCAACCCCTTAGGGATTATCTTTATTTATCCCTTGTTAAATCCCTAAAACTATATTCAACTCACAAAATATTTAATAATTTCGCTGTGGTTGATTATATAAAGTATATTTTGCTGGAATTTATGACTCTTGAGAGCATTAACCCAAAATGAGTGAACGCAGAAGGGAACGGGGAACGGAAAAATCTCATTCATCCTAAAGACTCAAACCCAGATCCCCTAGTTGATGAATGTTAGCAGCTTTGAGCATATGATAGGTAATTAGCAATTGTGTTATTGCCAGTGGAAAACTCTGGAGCGTTTCCCCCGTTGTACCTGTGACTTTACCAATATCTTGATTGCCTTCAAGACTACAGAACTTACCTAAAAAAGGTACTTCATTACACAACATTCGCTCCAGTTCACTTACCTGCTTACTAGTAGCATGACCATCAATTTCCAGTACATCAACCGGTTTACCCATATCCCA
>JAAHHL010000801.1 GCA_010672185.1 Caldora sp. SIO3E6
TCCCTGGAAAAACTATTGAGCTCAGAAAACTTTTCTGAGCTCAATAGTTTTTCCAGGGTACTGTAGTCTATCTCCACAGGGGGAACTGGTGAGCTCTTGCGATAAGATGGTAGATATGGAGCATACACATATAGTAGTATCAATAGAAAGACAACACTTCCTATCAGCCAAGGTTGAAAGTTCCTGTTTGATACTAGTTGGCTAAGAGCATTGGTTTTTATAATTTGGGAAAAGGGCTTGAGACCCGGAATGTGTATGGTGGAAGATCCAGACATACCAGGGTTAGGCGACTGAAGTAATGCTAACCACTGTTTCACTGACTGAGGTCGATTCTGAGGCTTAAGCGCCATACCCTGAAGAATCGCCTGATTCACGCGATTACTTATCTTCCCATTAATTTTATGCGGCTCGATTAAGGGGTCACGTTTAGAGTATCTAAGCTCATTATCTCTATCTATAGCAATTGGTAAGTGATTGGATACAATCATCCCTTTCTGGACATACCCCGTTAACAACACATACAGAGTTGCTGCTAAAGCATAAACGTCAGTATAATCGCCACGTTTTTGTTTGCGACCATATTGTTCAATGGGAGCGAATCCGTTCGTCAAAAATTGTGTATGGGTTTGACTTACATTAAAAGTAAACTCACGGGAAATGCCAAAATCAATTAATACAACTTCGGATTGATCTCTCCTTAAGAGAATATTTTCTGGTTTTACATCTCTGTGCAAGATTCCTTGTGAGTGAGCAAATGTTAGGGCTTGACCAATCTGCTGAATATAATCTACAGCTTCAGATTCTTGTAAAATCCCTTGTCTCGTCACAAAACTTGCTAAACTTTCGCCATCAATGTACTCCATGACTAAGCACAAGAGCTGATCTTCTTGGATTAATTCATAAAAATTGACAACGTGGGGACAATACTTTAATTGGCTTAGTCGCTTGGCTTCGTCTATAAAATACTGTTGTAACTGGTGAAAATTTAGTTGAAGTTGTACTTTACTATTGCTAGTTTTAATGGCTACTTTTATACCATTCAAATCTCTTGCCAAATAGGTAACACCGAATCCCCCTTCACCTAACAATTTCTCAATGGTATATTTGCCATTTTGTAGGATTTTTCCCTTTTGCCAATAGTTCATAGTTTCATTTTTAGCTGAATCCTGCTGAGATAGTAATTCCCTTGATAAGAAAGAGATGAAAATACACCTCTTCTTGAGATCAACTTTGGCAGCCACACTCTGTAGAATATACAGTTGCTTACTGCATCATAGTGAAACTGTGCAGTACTTATATACTCTGTATTATGGAAAATTTAGATGGATCTATGACTATGTTCTCACCCAAATAGCATTGGTGACAAGTCAAGATGGCTCTAAAGGGGCGTACATTAACACTGGGGTGATCGCCCATAAAATCAAGGTTTTTTCGCCAATGCCACCCCCTTATGGGACTTATACAAAAGTGTATAATAGAGTTAGCATAATATTTTAGATGTAGGCTTGAGGAGAGAAATTAATGGCAACTCTCACAACTCTGACACGCAAAGACTTAGAGAAACTCCAAGCAGAGCATCCTGAGTATCACATGGAGTTAGTAAGTGGGAATGTTACTATTATGAGTCCATCAGGATATGAATCAGATGAAGTAGCAACAGAAGTAGCTAGGGTCTTGGGTAATTGGACTAGACCTCGTGAATTAGGGCGTGTAACAGGTGCGGGAGCTGGTTTTGAGCTTCCCAATTCTGATGTGAGAGCGCCTGATGTTTCGTTCGTACTGGCAGAACGGATGCGGCGTACTACCCGTTCTTTTGCGGAACTGGCTCCGGATTTGATGGTCGAAGTTAAGTCTCCCTCGGATTCCCTCTCCGCTCTCAGGAAGAAGATTCAGAGTTTCTTATCTCAAGGGACAACAGTAGGTATTCTGATTAATCCGGAGAAGCACAGGGTGGAGATTTACCGTTCTAGTGAAGAAGTGGTGGTTTTGGGTGATGGTGATATTCTGAGTATTCCGGATTTGCTTCCGGGTTTTGAGGTAGCAGTTTCCGACTTGTGGTCACCAGAATTTTAGCGAAGCTGATCGCATATTTTGTAAGTATCATGAAGAGCAGCAATAATGGTGCGTTACGCTTTCCTTCGGAATACCGGGAGTCGCTGAGAAGCCCACACTTACCCGATAGGATAAGTGTGGGAGTATGTCACTGTTCGATCTTAACAGAAATAATCTTATCTCCTTTGCGGATGGCATTGACTACATCCATATCCTCAGTCTTGCCAAAAGTAGTGTGAACTCCGTCTAAATGAGCTTGGGGAGAGTGACAAATAAAGAATTGACTGCCTCCTGTATCACGCCCTGCATGAGCCATAGATAAAGTCCCTGCCAAATGTTTGTTAGAATTAATTTCACATTTGATTTTGTAGCCAGGACCACCAGTACCAGTGCCTAACGGACAGCCACCTTGAATCATAAAATTAGGGATTACTCGGTGAAAATTAAGTCCGTCGTAAAAACCTTTTTCACTGAGCTCAACAAAATTTTTCACAGTGTTAGGTGCATCGTTATCAAACAATTCCAGGTTTATTGTGCCCTTGTCTGTTTCCATTATGGCGCGGGTCATAGTTTTTCCTTAGGATTATTGAGACAGCTTCAAAATATAAGTTTGTACAACAATGTACCGGCTTACCCTACCCTGAAGTTACGATAGAGTCAACTGGTGCTAGATTCTTTCCCTTATGAGTTATTGCCTCAATCCTAGTTGCTCAAAACCCCAGAACCCCAATAATGCTAAGTTTTGTTCAACTTGTGGTTCGAGGTTGCTCTTAGGCGATCGCTATCGTGCTTTAAGATTGATTAGTCAAGGTGGTATTGGTCGTACTTTTCTGGCTGTAGATGAACAACAGGCACATAAGCCTCAGTGTGTACTTAAGCAATTTCCTCTCCAAAATCAGGGTACGAACAATACCAAACAAGCCACTGAATCCTTCCGTCAAGAAGCTGTACGATTGCAAGAGTTGGGACAACATCCCCAAATTCCTCAATTTTTGGCCTATTTTGCACCAAATAGCCAGGTAGGATTAGGGGCTATCCCTACCGTAGTGCAAACTTATATTGAGGGGCAAAGCTTGGCAGAGCAACTAGAAGCAGAAGGTGCTTTTAGTGAAACCCAGATTCGGCAAGTTCTTACTCAGTTGCTACCGGTGTTGCACTTTGTTCATAGTCGCCAAGTAATTCATCGGGATATCAATCCTAACAATATTATCTGTCGCACCAAGAGGGGAGAGCAACTCGTACTCGTGGATTTCTCGACAGCGAAATTCACTTCTAAAACTGCTCTAGCCAAAACTGGCACAATAATTGGTTCTGCTGCCTACGCTGCTCAAGAACAACTGATGGGTAAAGCTGTTGCCAGCAGTGATTTGTACAGTTTAGGTATTACCTGTATTCACTTACTCACCCAGATTCACCCCTTTGACTTATTTAATAGCCTCGAAGGAGTTTGGGTTTGGCAAGATTATCTAACTCAGCCAGTGAGTGATGAATTACGCCATATCTTGAATAAAATGCTGGCAAGTGCTGTCAAGTATCGCTATCAATCGGCAACGGAAGTCCTTCAAGATTTAGATCCAGCAGGGAATCTAGCAACATTTGCCCAGCCGATTCCCCCAGTAGCAAATATTGCCCCCAAGTCAATTATCCCCACTTGGCAGTGCATCAGTACTCTTACAGAGCATGTGAGTTCTATCAATTCCCTAGCTTTTGCTCCAGATGGCAAAACCTTGGTGAGTGGTAGTGCTGACAAGACTATTAAATTGTGGAACTTGGAGAAGGCAGGAGGCAGGAGGCAGGAGGCAGGAGGTAAGAAGCAGGAGGCAGGAAGTAGGAGGCAGGAGGCAGGAGGCAGGAGGCAGGAAGTAGGAGGCAGGAGGCAGGAGGCAGGAGGCAGGAGGCAGGAAGTAGGAGGTAGGAAGCAGGAGGCAGGAGGCAGGAGGCAGGAAGGAAGAAAGGTTACTACACAAGCTTTTTCTGGTGGGTTATTTCCGTCGAGCTGCGCTAGTTTGCAGTTTACCCTCTCTGGGCATTTAAGTTTA
>JAAHHL010000802.1 GCA_010672185.1 Caldora sp. SIO3E6
TGCCACCTTCTACCTGGCATAGGAATAGGCGGCAAGCGCTTGCTAACGGGCAAAGGGTATCTTTGCCCCATCCGTAATGCCCAAGGGCTAATAGTGGCTTGTCAGATCCGACTCAGGGAAGTTAAGAGCGGGGAGGGTCGCTATCGCTACCTAAGCAGTGTTACCAAGAAAAATCCATCAGGCCAAAGCCCACATTTATACCGGAAAGGGTTTGAGCCTGAACTCCCTCTGGCTATCCATAAACCACAGGATAAGCCACAGGGCATTGCCCTGGCTGAAGGCGTAGGAGTCAAGCCGTTCCTGGTAAGCCAACGACTTAACCTATTCACGATTGGAGCTGCTGGAGGGCAGTGGGCTAGCAGTCCCAATCTACTTAAGGAATCGCTTGAAAAAGCATTCGGAGAAACTGGGGTGCGAGAGGTAAGGATTTTTCCAGATGCTGGGGATATTCTCAATAAGTCGGTGATGAACCGATGGGAACGAGTTATTTCTTTGTTAGAGGAGTGGGGTTGGTCAGCTCAGGTTGGCTGGTGGAACCAGCGCGATAAATCAGGCCAAGATATTGATGAGTTGACTGACTACTCAAAGATTGAGTATATCAGCCCTCAGGAATTCTTGAACCTGACCTCCCCCAAGGCAAAACCAGACAAGAAAAGTGCTGCATGGAGGAGTTGGATAAAATCTCGCCAGTTCACCCCGACTCACAGCATCAATCAGCGATTTTTTGACTTCCCAGTAAACATTCCCCTCAGTGATGCCATCATTGCCGGTCGGGATGGGCTAGGTGGCGGCAAGACATCAGCGCTTATTCGCTTCCTTGCAAGGTTGGGCTTGGGTAGCAGGCTAATAGGCTACCGGAATACCTTGCTACATCAGACAATAGCGAGGTTTCAGCAGGACGCTGGAATCCCTTATTACCACCTGCGAGAGGATGACAGTTTTCTTTTCTTGAAAGACAAGGATAGTCACATCGCATTTTGTTTGGATAGCATCACCCATTCACAATCACACTGGTTTCAAAATACAGTACTCATTATGGATGAAACCGTAAGCATCCTACTGCATGGTGTCAGTGCGGGGACAATAGGCGATCGCCAAAGTGAGTGCTTGGCTTTACTTAGGGAAGCCCTCTTTGAATGTGAATTAGTCATCTGTTTAGATGGAAACCTAAGAGACATTGATATCGATTTAATCCAGAAGTTATCAGGAGGAAAGCAGGTTGTTAAAGTCTTGAATAACTACAAACGTGAAGGTCATCAAATCACGTTTGTCAATGGGGTTGACCCTGATGGAGAATTGAAGAAAGGCAATCGCTCTCCCTTAGTAAAAGCTATGCTTGAGCCCAACTGCAAACCTTGGGTTTGTTGTGACTCAAAAGACCGAGCGCTGGCTTACGCTTTAATGCTCAAACAGACAGGAAAAAAAGGTTTTGTCCTTTGTCACGACACAAAGAAAGAGCCTTGGGCTAAAGAATTTTTGTTCGACCCAACGGCATTTATACAGAGATATAAGCCAGATTACATGTTTCTTTCTCCCTCCGGTGAATCAGGGTTAGATTGTCACGGCAATGGGCATTTTACCCACAAGTTCAGTTTCTTTAGTGGAGTTGTGGCAACTAATACCCAAAACCAGATGATGTTCCGACTGCGAGACAAAATACCACACTATGTTTTCTGTTCAGAAGTGGGAATGGTTCCCGACAGGAATACTCCTAGAACCTACTCAGCGAAACAATTCGAGCAAGCCTGCAATGAATTCCTTCAGCAATCAGCCGACTTAGTTCTTAAACCAGGTAAGGATTTTGTACAGGGCATTACGCAGTCTATGTTGAGCAAAGCTGACCTTGATTACTGGCAGTACTCCTCATGCCTTGGGTCATTAGACAACTTTGAAATAGACAATCTTCGAGAGTGTCTAATCTATTCATTACAAGAGTCAGGGCATCGGGTAGAAGAAGTCGAGTGGGAGATTTGCCCCCAGACTGGAGAATGGGAAAAAGAGGCTTTTGATACGATTCAAGTCACAGAAGTCAAAGAGATATTCGCAGCCAAGGATATACCATTTGATGAGGCACAAAAGCTCAAGCGTAAGGATGGAACCAAGGAAGAAAGAAGGCAGGTACAAAAGGCATTCTTTGTTAAGAGGTTGCCAGAGATAAACCAGTGGGATGGATGGGATAAGGATGTAGCTCAAGATGAAGAGGGATTCCCTACCTTTGTCTCTGGAGAAAGGGATAACTCCCTCAAAGGTGGAGAGCTATTGCTTTACCTCAACAAAACCAACAGGAATTACATATCAGCACTAGAGAGGTTCTGGTTGTTGCAAAACTTTGATGTAGCCTACAAGAGGCATGAGAAGCAATGGTTCACTTTCTCCAACAAGGATGAATTGAGCAAGATAGAAGCCAAAAAAAGAGGCACTTCTTTTAACACGATTTGGGCATTGAAAGAACTCAATCTACTTCAATTCATGGAAGGTGAATGGTGTGCTGACTCACCTGAGATTATCTCCCTAGAGGAAAGGGGGCATGGTTTAGATATCTCAATGGCACTTGGTTTTAGTCCAGGGCAAGTGAGGGAGGGGAATCCTCAGAGAATTGATTACCTACACAAGCTTCTGAGACTGATTGGCTGTAGGTTGGATTCTCCAGTCAAAAGAGGGACGCAAAACAGGCAGAACTTTTACCAGGTACTTACCAGCCTGAAAGAGTCCAAGCTATTTGAGAGGTATCAGAAGAAAAAAGAGTTGATTCCAAAATCGCTTTGGTGGGATGATTGGGAATCTCCTCTTAGGAAAGCCTTGACTGAGGCTATCGATAAGAAATTTACTTTATGGGCTGTTGAGAACAAAGAGGAACTGCAATGGAATCCAGAATCTCCACTCAATAGAAGTGAACTTGCTCCCCAGGTGAATGAAGTGTCAGAATGCATTAAGGTAGAGGAGCCTCCAACAGAGCTAGAACTGCTAATCAAGAGCTTGGCTGATTGCCGGGATATTTGCGAGTTCAAGAGTGCGTGCGCGGGGTATACAAGAGAGCAAGTTGAGAATGCCTTCCTCTATCAGGAGATACCCCACAAACAGATGCTTCTTCTCTGGCTAGCATCAATCCAACAAACCCAATCATCCCAGCCAGCGTTCAATCAAGAAGAGTTGGACAGGAATCCCGTTACCCAGGAACAGCTACAAGTGTTGAGGAATCTAGCTTCTGAGTCTCCAGAGAACAAGAGTAAGTTGAAAGAATGGGTATTCTGGGAATTTCTGTTGGTGAAAGTTGAAGAGCTTAAACAATGGCAATATTGGCAGATTATTGATGATTTTGCCTTCGCTGCCTTCTGATTGCTCTACCATTTCTGATTTTTAGAGAGGAGCAAGTAGCTCCCATTAGCTTGCAGCTGTGAAAAGAAACTAAAATCCGTAACAGGTTTTTCCTCCCTTTGAGAGCAAAGTAAAAATAGGGATATGACAGTCGAGTGACACGGCTTTATGCCTTACGTGGTAATCATTCCCTCATTTTGGCATAATAGGTTTGTCACCTTTCTATGTCAGAGCGTGTCGCCAATGTCACCCCACCTAACTCCTGAGCAAAGAGTAGCCATTGAAGCGCTAGCTAGCGGTCATACCGTACAAAAAGCGGCTGAGCTTGCTGGGGTCAGCAGCAGAACCCTACTTAGGTGGAAGAAGCTCCCAGCATTTAAAGCTAGCCTTGAGCAGGTTAAGAATTCGATCGCGACTGCAAGTATTGAAATTATTCAAGAGTCGAAATTATCTGCTCCCTCAAATTTCTCCGAAAGGATTATTGAGCTAGTCGATCAAAGCTTCACTGTTTTAGAAGAAGTTATCAAAAACCCTGATGAAGCGACAAGAAACAGGCTCAAAGCTATCGATACTGTGGGCAACTGGGCGGGTTTGCGATATGCCCAAGAATTAAATCGTGCGATTGAGCTAGTTGAGAAAAGTGGTTTCAAGGTGATAGTTGAAGACGGGGAAAGTATCCGCGAGTGGCTCGAATTTCTTGAAAAAAAGAAAAGAATAGAATCAGTAAAGGGAAAAGGGAGCAGTGCAATCCCCAACAAGCCCCTATCAAA
>JAAHHL010000803.1 GCA_010672185.1 Caldora sp. SIO3E6
TCTTAAGGAAATTAACAACTGACTATAGATGTAGTGCGAGCATCTTGCTCGCTTTTAACCTTTAGCGAGCGAGACATTTGTTCTACACAAACGCTACGCGATCGCTCTACCCAACCTACGCCTATTCTACTATAGCAGTTCTCGCATCCGTGAGGTACGTTGTGATCCCCCTAAATCCCCCTTGGAAAGGGGGACTTTGAGGTTTGACAGTGTACCTCATACAAATGAGAAACGCTGCATTTTAGGTGTGTCGCGCCAGTAGATAATTTCGGTAAATCTTTCTTTGAAATGCGGATTTGGTATAAATTCTTGATTTGCCAAAAATCCGCGATCGCAACTTCTATTAAACCGGTTGCTGTTTACCAGTAGTTGCTTCCTCTTCCTCATTTGGTAGAGGAGAACGAAAAGATAAATACAACAGCGCTCCTAATAATGGTAATGATTCTAGAACCCAAAACCAAGGAGAATTTTTCATACCTCGCCGTGCTACATCATCTCCTAGTAGAAGGGGAAATAAGAGACTCAATAAACCAAAATCCAGGCTCATCACATGAATAAAACGGCTGGTTTGCCACTGTTTAATAAAATCTCCCCAATCGCCACTAAACCCGTAACTTAACAGAACAATAGCTCCCAAAGTTAGAGCAATGCCAAACCAGCGAGAATCGAAAAACTTCAGTAACACGCCAGGAGAACCAGTAAACTTTTGATTTGGTTCCCGTAATGCTAGGTAAGGTAATATAGCAAATGCTCCCACACCAAAAGAGGCTGTAGCAAAAGGCCAAGCAGGAAGCTTTTGTTGCCTACCATCAACCAGTATCAAGCAGCTATAAATTATCGGCCAAATTCCCATAAGATTGAACAAACACACAACCAAGGGATTGATATCTTGCCATTTTCCAGAGGAAAGGTTGGCAATTAGTTCTGCAGTGTCTGGTTGATCAGGAGGAGCCAGGAGGAAAGCATAAGCAATAAAACCCAACCAAAGTAACCAAAATCCAATTTTTCTGATCATCACAAGTTTAGGTGTTAGGTATTAGGTGTGAGGTGTTAAAATCTTATTTTACAGTAAAAAGTTAGGTATTTTTGCTCAAACAATCAATTGACAATTTAACAATTTAACGATTTAACAAAATGCATCCAATTGACTACATTATTGTCATCGTCTACCTCATCGGTATAGTAATTTTCGGCATGGTGCTTCAGCGGAAAGCCTCTGAGGGGATAGAATCTTACTTTCTGGGCAATCGCAGTCTGCCTTGGTGGGTTTTGGGAGCTTCGGGCATGGCATCCAATACCGATCTTGCGGGCACAATGATTATCACCGCCTTAGTCTATGCCTTAGGAACCAAGGGATTGTTTATTGAAATCCGGGGCGGCGTTGTCTTAATTATGGCAATGTTGATGATTTTTATGGGCAAGTGGAACCGGCGAGCCCAAGTAATGACTTTAGCTGAATGGATGCGCTTGCGGTTTGGTTCCGGTAGAGAAGGAAATATCGCCCGTATTATTAGTGCCGTTGCCAATATTATATTTGCTATTGGTACAATGAGTTACTTTGCTGTTGGAGGGGGCAAATTTTTTGGTAACTTTCTCGGTATTGATGACCGCTATGCTGCGATTTTTCTCATCCTACTAGCTCTAATCTATACAACTTTAAGTGGTTTCTATGGGGTAGTATTAACAGATGTATTTCAGGGCGTCTTAGTTTTCCTCGCTATTCTTTATATTTGTGTCTTAGCTCTACAAACAGCTACTATTCCAGATACCTTCTCCATTGCTCTTCCCGGAGCCGAGCAATTGCAACAGTGGAGTTACACTGAGTGGAGCAGTATTTTACCTCCCATAAAGGTTGAGCTGCCAGGAGATTATGCCATCTTCAATTTGTTTGGTGGGGTCATTTTCTTCTACCTGTTGAAAGAAATTATGACAGGTTTTGGGGGGGGAGGAGGTTATATGATCCAACGCTACTTTGCGGCTAAAAGCGATCGCGAGGCTGGTTTGCTTTCCCTGTTCTGGATTCTCCTGCTATCATTTCGCTGGCCTCTAGTAACCGCTTTCGCTGTTCTCGGTATCCACTACGGAATAACCACAGAAGCCATTACTGACCCTGAACTGATTTTACCTACAGTCATTGCTGCCTATGTTCCCATCGGCATTAAAGGATTACTGGTAGCCTGCTTTATTGCCGCAGCAATGTCTACTTTTGACTCGATTATCAATGCCAGCGCCGCTTACTGGGTGAAAGATATTTATCAAGCCTACCTTGTTCCCGAAGCTTCTAGTGAACAACTAGTCTTCCAAAGTCGTTTGGCATCAGTCGTGATCGTTGTTGTCGGATTACTGTTTAGTTTCAATATTACCAATATCAATGACATTTGGGGCTGGCTCACCCTTGGTCTTGGCACTGGACTATCGATTCCCCTAGTCTTTAGATGGTACTGGTGGCGCTTTAACGGCTATGGATTTGCTCTTGGTACAGTGGCGGGAATGGTCGCAGCTATATTGACTAAGGCGGTAATACTACCTAATTTGAATCCTAATTTCAATGAATACGGGCTCTTTTTAATTCCCAGTATTTGCTCCTTCCTCGGATGCATTTTGGGGACTATCTTAACTGAGCCAACAGATACGGCGGTTATGGATAACTTCTACCAACAGACTAGACCATTTGGTTGGTGGGGCAAAATCCGTAAAAAACTCCCAACTAATATTCAGGCTAGAATCAACAATGAGAATCGACGGGATATGCTTGCTACCTTAATCGCCATTCCCTGGCAGCTAGTCTTGTTCCTGATGGGTATGATGCTAATCATGAAACGTTGGGATAATTTTGGCATTCTACTGCTACTGTTCCTTCTCCTTTCCATCGGTTTGTACTTCACCTGGTTTAGATATCTTGCCAGAGAGGTGACATTGAGCGATGAGAATTAGGCATTATTCACCTAGAAAACCTATTTTTCTCATGTGATGATACAAAACAGTACAGAAAAAACGGTACAGATGAAACGAATATTTTTAACAGTGGTGGCGATCGCTTGCTTGGGTTTGGCCTTTTTCTCCCCCAAAGCTGAGGCTCTAAATCTACCAAGCTGCGTTTTAAGCGATTGCAACTGCAGTGATTTTGCTACGCAACCTGAAGCACAGGCTGTATTCGATGTCTTTGTCAAAGACTTTTTCAAACTTGATAAGGATGGTGATGGCGTGGTCTGCACTAGTCTCCCCTCTGGTAAACCTAAGGCTAAAAGAGTGAAACCAGGAGTAAGTGAACCTTCTCAACCTATGTCGTCTGCCGAGTTGGTGTTAAAAGAAATTAAGTTTGGCAACCCCAGTGATGCCAACTCTACTGATCTCAACAACTATCTAATCCCCAAAGAGCAATTTGTGATTTCCTACAACTGTTCCAGAAATCTTGCTAACTGGGTGTCGTGGACAGTAGATACAAGTTTCCTGGGAGACGTTGAACGCAAAAATGACTTCCGCCCAGATCCTGATGTACCATGCTATCAAGTCACACCACGAGACTACAGAAAAAGTGGGTATGACCGGGGGCACATTGCTCCTAGTGCAGATCGAGACAGTAATCAGGAAGACAACAGCGCGACTTTCTTGATGAGTAATATGATGCCCCAGAGTCCCTCGAATAACAGAGAAGTTTGGAGAGAACTGGAAACCTATGAGCGAGATATTATTACTAAGCTCGGTAATGAAGAAGTTTATATTGTAGCAGGTCCTCTAGGAAATATCGGCACGATTGGGAATGGTGTGACTGTTCCAGAGAGCACCTGGAAAGTTATTCTCATTGTTGCTCATGACAGTCCTACTGAGACTATTGCTGTTAACATGCCTAACAATGAGTCTGTCAAACACACCAGCTGGCGAGACTATCTCACAACAGTTGATGAAATTGAAGCTTTAACAGGCTATGATTTCTTTGAAGAATTACCCGATCAAATTGAGGAAATTCTTGAGAGCAAGGTCTATCAATAGCAGGAACTGAAAATCACGACTCCACTTCCAGAGTCTTGAGGGCAATCCACTGTCCTGATTCGGCTCTGCCGACTACAAAAACGTCTATT
>JAAHHL010000804.1 GCA_010672185.1 Caldora sp. SIO3E6
TGTGGTAGGTGAATTTTCTCTTACTTGATTATCTATTAACATAAGCAGTACTAGTGCAGCACGGAGACAATAAATCATTAGTGAAAAAAGCTTACTATACAACCTTTATTCCCTTCTGCCTTCTGCCTTCTGCCTCCTGCCTCCTACTGAGCTTCTCGTTGTTCACGGATAGCTCTTGTCGCAGCTTCATGCTCTTCTAGGGTTTTGCTAAAAAAGTGAGTACCATCGTAACGAGCGACAAAATACAGATAATCGGTATTCTCAGGATTTAGAGCAGCTTTTAAGCTTTCTAAACCAGGACCAGCAATGGGGGTGGGTGGTAGTCCTTGATTGAGATAAGTGTTGTAGGGAGATGGGGTCTGTACCTGAGCCAAAGTTAGAGGTTGATCAGCAGTTTGCTTAATGCCTAACCCATATTCAACTGTAGGATCCGCTTGTAGTTTCATCTCTCGCCGTAAACGTTGGGCAAAAACTCCAGCAATAAGAGGACGCTCAGAAGCAATCACGGCTTCTTTTTCAACAATGCTAGCTAAAGTGACCCACTCATCCAATTCTAGTTGAGTTTGGTCTTTTCCTTCTTGGTATACAGGCAATGCTACCTCCTCAAACCGGTCGAGCATACGTTGAATGATTTGTTCCGGTAGAACGCGATCGCTAGATAGTCTATAGGTATCTGGGTATAAATATCCTTCTAAGTGAGGCAAGTCACTGGGTAACCAAGGATACTGTTCTTCGGGAATCTGACGAGCAGCAGAGAGAAATTCTTGAGCACTGAAATAACCAAGGGATTCAAAGTAAGTCCCCATTTGTTGCAAAGACCATCCTTCTGGAATAGTGAAGGAAAGCTGCATTACCTCACCGTTCCAAATTTTCTGAGCAATTTCTGCTAGGGGTTGAGTTGGTGAGAGTTTGTAAGTTCCTGCTTTAAATGAACCTTGAGGTTCTTGGAGTTTCATCCAATAGAACCACAATCGCCAAGCCTTAGCTGAGCGCAGTAACCCAGCGGCTTCGAGATCATTACCAATCTGCCCAGAGGTTGTTCCTCGGGGAATCTGGATTTGTACTGCTTGCTCAGCTGCCCAATCTGAGGATACCTCTGGAATTGGTGAGGCTTTTGCCCAGCTCCACCAAGCCCAGCTTTGCCAGAGACAAACACCTAGTACTACCGGCAGCAGAGCAAAATAATAAGACCATTTAGCAATGTCTTTAAAAGCTTTCATCGGTTGAATTGATTGAGCCGGTAAAGAACTCAATACTAGTACAAAGGACAAATAACTAATAACCAAAGATGCTTAGGTTAGTTCACTCTAGCCCATCGAATAGCAATTCTTCCAACAGCGGTTGCACTTTATGAAATTCCTCTGGAGAAAGTAACTCCAGTTGCCCAGCATGGTTTCTCTGTGCCAAAAATAATAAGGGTTCAACAGGAGTGTATATACCGTACTCCTGTTCTTCATAATAGAAGTTAGCCAACAGTTGAAACTCATCTGGCTCTAGTTGACCATCTTCATCCTCAAGTTCGATGGCAAGAATTTCCTCTTCGTCTACTTCTGGTAATTCTCCAGCAGCAGTGAGAGTATAGGCTGTATGCTTGAGGGTCAGATTGTGCTCTGCTAGAACTGCTCTAGCATCAGGGAAGAGGAAGTTAATTTCTTCATCGTTGTCGAGCAGAGTTGCTTCGGCTGAGTCTTCGTCATTCTCCTCCTCATCCCAAGCAACAATTTGTATAGGGAAGTCTACCGGCATCAGTAGAAGATATTCTGAGCCTTCTACCTCTAGGGAATGTTTAATGGTACAAGGAAGCGATCGTCCAGCTTCATCAATGAGCGTGACGCTACTGTTGCTGGAGTAACCATTCTCTTGAGATAAATTAGATGGGGACATGGCAGATATGCTGCTATTTATCGGATTGCAGGTCGCAAACCTCAGGATATCACGGCATCAGATAGGGAAGGATGTTGTTCAAAATTTATGCTAAAAGTAGAACAAATTTTAGAAAAACGTTATCAGCTTAAGACAAAATTGGGGGAAAATGCAGGGCGTCAGACTTGGCTAGCGCAGGATCTTGATAGGTCGGTAGATCAACCGGTAATTGTCAAGCTACTAGCATTTAACCCACAGATGCACTGGGATGAAGTCAAGCTGTTTGAGCGGGAAGCTTTGGTTCTGAAACATCTCCATCATCCTCAGATTCCTCAGTATCAGAACTACTTCAGTATTGCTCAACAGACTGGTGAGGGTTTACCCTGGTTTGGATTAGTGCAGGAATATTTGCCAGGAAACTCCCTGCAACAACTGTTAGATCAAGGTAAGGGTTTTTCGGAAAAGCAAGTAAGAAAAATTGCTACTAGCGTCCTCGAAATTCTGATTTACCTCCATGAACTTAGTCCTCCAGTATTTCACCGGGATATCAAACCCAGTAATCTGATTTTAGGCCACGATAGGCAAATTTATCTAGTGGATTTTGGTGCGGTTCAAGACCAAGCTAAAGCAGAGGGGGTTACCTTTACTGTAGTAGGTACTAGTGGTTATACTCCACCAGAACAATTTTGGGGAAGAGCAGTACCAGCTTCTGATTTATATGCTTTGGGAGCGACTCTAATTCATTTGTTAACCAGCATCGCACCTGCTGATTTACCCCAGCATCAGATGCGAATTCAATTTGCCGATCAAGTAAATCTGAGTCTTCATTTCAACCACTGGCTCGAAAAGCTCACGGAACCAGCAGCGGAACGAAGATATCACTCTGCTCGTCAGGCACTAGAAGCTTTGCAATCAGGTGACAGTTATAGCCATTTTTCCACAAAAGCTAGTCAACCTGCTAGCTATAAATATCTAGCCGGATTATTTTTAGTCCAGTTATTGATTCTTAGCTTTGGTGCTAGCATAATTTTGCCCAACTTTCTCCAATCTACTAAAAGATCTATCAACACAGAACCAGCATTTTATGTTAACTCGATGAACCGTGCCCAGCAAGCTTACTTTGTGGAAGAATCTACCTTTGCCGATTCCCTGGAAGACTTAGAGCTCGAACTAGTTACTGACACAATGACCTATCACTATTCAACTAGTGCTACTGAATCCGTTGTATTTAACTATGGAGTATCCCAACAGAATACTTTAAAAAGTTACATTGGAGGTGTCTTTGTTATCCCGGCTACAGAATTTGGTGGCTCTGAAGATGAACTGACGACTATAGCTATCCTGTGTCAAGCTAATTATCCTGGTAACGTCCAACCGCAAAAACCAACTTATAAACAGGGAAAACTTGCTTGTGGCTCTGGTACAAGTTATGTTTCGGGATATTGAAATTTTGTTGTTTGTTGTTTGTTGTTTGTCATTTATTGTTTGTCCAATTGTCCAATGACTGATTTCATTAATTATCAATTATCAATTATCCATTATCCATTGGTAATTTATGCTGCAAGCACAACAAATCCTAAATGAGCGTTATCAACTTCAGCAACAATTAGGTAATAATGCTGGGCGTCAAACTTGGCTGGCAGTAGATCTTGATACATCACCAACGGAATTGGTAATTGTTAAGTTGCTGGCATTTCATCCTCAGATGCAATGGAATGAATTTAAACTGTTTGAAAGGGAAGCTCAAATCCTGAAGCAACTCAACCATCCCAGAATTCCCTGTTATCGGGATTATTTTTCTTTGGATAAGCACTCAGGAGTAGGGTTGTCTTGGTTCGGATTAGTACAGCAATATATTCCTGGTGTTTCTTTGCAAGAGTATTTAGCTCAAGGTCAAAGATTTACAGAAGCAGAGGTAACCAGCATTGCTCAAGAAGTTTTGGAGATTCTGAGTTACCTGCATAGTATTCAACCACCGGTGCTGCATCGGGATATCAAACCCAGTAATTTGATTTGGGGAGATGATGGGCAAGTATACCTGGTAGATTTTGGAGCAGTGCAAGATACTGCTGCGGCTGAAGGAGTTAGCTTTACCGTAGTAGGAACTACCGGCTATGCACCTTTAGAACAATTTTGGGGCAAGGCTGTACCTGCATCAGATCTTTACGCCTTGGGAGCAAGTCTAATTCATTTACTAATGGGGGTTGC
>JAAHHL010000805.1 GCA_010672185.1 Caldora sp. SIO3E6
TTAGCATTGAGCAGATAGGGATTGAACAAGGACTCCAACAAGGTAATATTCAACAAGGACAGACATATATTATTGAAGTCCTGGAGGTTCGGTTTGGGGAGGTGTCGGAGACAATTTCCCAGCAAATCTACGCAATCCAAGACCCAGCTATGCTCAAAACATTACACAGGCAAGCGATTACTATTGAATCCCTTACCAAATTCCAGCAAGCGATCGCTCTAGGGTCTTCTAAATAAAAAAACATTCTATCGCTGGGGGAGCTAGTGCAGCTAGGCAGAAGTCCTTGAGCACCTCAAAAGAGACAAGGAGGACAAGGAGGACAAGGGGGACAAGGAGATTTTAGCTGCTCAGTTATTTTCGCCGTGCTGCACTAGTCTTTTCCAAAAGAGGAGAAAAAAAAATGCGCTATGTGACTAGCATTGAGCAGATGGGGATTGAACAAGGTAATATTCAACAAGGACAGACATATATTATTGAAGTCCTGGAGGTTCGGTTTGGGGAGGTGTCGGAGACAATTTCCCAGCAAATCTACGCAATCCAAGACCCGGCTATGCTCAAAACATTGCTCAGGCAAGCGATTACCATTGAATCCCTTACCGAATTCCAGCAAGCGATCGCTCAAAGCACATAATGCGGCAAGATTTTGTAGCGTTATCGCATCTTGCTCTCAGTTGCAGCAGATCCCCGACTTCTTCTTCGGGTTTGTCCCGTTAGTCACGGGTTTAACCGAGAAGTCGGGGATTTGGGTTAATGCGATCGCTTCAAGTTTTTTCAGGAAATGGTATTTTTTAGCTCAAAAACCTTGCACTTTCGTTGAGATTAACTCAAAACTTGTTACTTGTTATTTGTTACTCCCGATTCGCCCACCGCTTGAGTTAAGTTAAAGATATTAAATATTGGGGTTGTCAAGATGGCAGAATCTCTCAGGATACTAGTGTGGAAGTTTTTAAATACTGATATCAAAGACTTGTTCCCAATAGAGACTATCAAAAATGGCGCTGATTTAGGCGAGGCGGTTTTGGAATCAGCAAAGGTACTGAAGGAGCAAGGTCCAGATATTGAGCAGTTGACACCTTTACTGGGCAGAATTTCTACTCTCTTGGATGTGTTAAACTTACCCTGGGTTCAGGTCGTGGGTTCAGGATTACCGTTTGTCTCGATCGCAACGGGTCTCCTCAAGCTTTACAAGGAAAATTCCCAACAAGAGCTAACTTTGGCGCAAGGTATGGCGCTGGTGAGCCAGGTAGCTTATCTGGAAAGCTGGCAAGCTTTGCTGAGTTTACCAGAAAATCAGATTTTGTTAGAGCAGCATAAGCATAATCCAACACCAGCTTCTGCAACTGTAAGAAATCAAATCATCAAGTTAGGAGATTGTGGACTCGATGAGAGGCAAGCAGAAAAAGCTCTTGTCTGCTTCCATGATTCTCAGTTAGCCGAGAATTTTAACCGAGTACTGATTGCCCGATTCCAAGAGACAGGAACCGGTGCTACCGAAGCGAAAACCCTAACCCAGCGGATAGCTTGGAATACACCTCGATATATTGATCAAGCGATCGCTAATCATGCAGATCAAGTCAAGTGTTTAGCGAAATTCCGTCATCCTGGTGCCAGGGAGTCACTAGAAAAATACTATAGCCTGGATCGTTACTTAGAGGAGCAAATTGCCACTAAGCCTCGAAAAAAAGTCTTTAATAATAATAAGGAATTTACCTTCCAAGGTATTTATGTACCCCTCAAAGTAAAACCTGTTGCTCACGATGGTTGTGTTGAGCAAGAGGTAGAAGCATTAGGGTTAGAGACTTGGGCAAAACATATGCTCAATGAACCCCACAAACCATTTTTCAAGAAACCCCAAGAACAGAGTCCTGATTTTTTGTTACCTCAGAAACAAATTATCCGAGATATCAATGAACCTCAAAAACAAGTTATCTGTGAGCCCCTAGAACCAGCTCCAGTAATGTTTATTCAAGGGGCGCCAGGAAGAGGCAAAAGTTTTTTTTGTCGGATTTTTGCCGATTGGGTACGGCAGCAATTACATCCAGTTTGGACACCGATATTAGTTCCCTTGCGGGAAATCACAAGCGTGGAAACGGATTTTAAAGCGACGCTACAAGCTGCGGTTAATGCCAAATTTGCTCGTGACAATGGCTGGTTATACGATCGCAATACCCGCTTTTTGTTTCTGCTGGATGGCTTTGATGAATTGCTAATGGAACGGAGAAGCAGTGAGGAGTTAATAGCATTTCTCCGGCAAGTGAGTAAATTTCAACAGCATTGTCAACAGAGTTCAGAAATGGGACATCGAGTTCTGATTACCGGCAGGAGTTTGCCGTTACAGATCAAACAGCTGGATATGCCAATCAATCTCGAACGGGTGGAAATCCAGCTGATGGATGAGGAACTTCAGCAACAGTGGTTGAGCAAGTGGGAAGGGAAATTTGGTAGGGATAAAACTAGAAGTTTTGAACAGTTTTTGCAAGACGAACATTGTCTTCAACAAGTGCGGGAGTTAGCCCAGGAACCGCTGTTACTCTACCTATTGGCAGCAATGCATCGGGATCAAGAAATAACAGTTGATTTATTTAAGGGTGCTAATAACACAACAGCAAAAATCTTCATTTATCAAAGAATGTTGGATTGGGTACTAACAAAGCAGCGTCCGGAACAGCTTAATTGCCAGCTAACGGGACAAGAAAACACAGAAAATTTACGGCGGATTCTGACAGAAGTTGGGTTGTGTGTAGTGCAGTCAGGGGGAGAATATGCCTCAGTCACAATGATTGAGACACGGTTGAAGGACGATGATAAGGTCGGAGAAGCCAGGACGAACCTCAAAGACAATCTCCTGAGAAATGCCTTAGCTGCTTTTTACTTCCAAGTTGGGGGTAAGGAAAAATCAGTAGAGCTTGTCCATAAAAGTTTTGGTGAGTTTCTCTGTGCCGAAAGGTTGAAAGAGAGCCTGGAAAATTGGACAGAACCGGGAAGAAAAGGAAAAGGGTTTAACCTGCCAGAGGAGCAATTGCACTGGGAAATATATGATTTGCTCGGTTATGGAGGTTTAACACCAGAAATTGTGGAATACCTGATGGGGTTGCTAACAACTACCCCAGAGGGAGCCAAGAAGAGTGAGTTTCGCCCAGTTGAATTGTTCCAGCGCTTGGAAGATTTCTATCTTCGCTGGTGTGAGGGGGAATTTATTGATGATCTAGCAGGGGAAATGTTAGCTCTGAAAAAGACCAGGCAATTAAAAGACCAAGAAATTCAGTTAGGTCAGCGACAGGTGGATGTCTATGCAGGACTGAATGTAATGATTTTGCTTTTAGAGTTGCATCGTTATGCCCTCTCAAGGGATGAACTGAAGGATCAAATCGTCTTTTATCCTTGCGGTCAATACGGTACTGAAAATTTTGATGAAACTCGATTGCTTTATATGATCAACTACAGCGATTGTATAAGTATTGGTGGCTTCTTAAAGACAGTTGGTAAATTTTTGAATGGCGTAGACCTCAGTGATGCCAAACTTAGTGGCGTAGACCTCAGTGGTGCCAAACTTAGTGGCGCAGACCTTAGTGGCGTAGATTTTATTGGTGTAAACCTCAGTGGCGCAGACCTCAGTGATGCCAAACTTAGTGGCACAGAACTTATTCGCGCAGATCTTAGTCGTGCAAACCTTATTGGCGCAGATCTTAGTCGTGCAAACCTTATTGGCGCAGACCTTATTCACGCAAACCTTATTGGCGCAGATCTTAGTCGTGCAAACCTTATTCATGCAAACCTTATTCACGCAGATATTAGTGGTGTAAACCTTATTGGCACAGACCTTATTCACGCAGATATTAGTGGTGCAAACCTTAGTGGCGCAAACCTTAGGAATGTAAGACTTAATGGCGCAGACCTTAGTAATGCAGATCTTTGTAATGCAGACCTCACAGAAATTATCTGGGATGAGTATACGCAATGGAAGAATATCCGGGGTTGGAAAACAGCCGTTAATGTGCCAGACACCTTGTGGGCGTCGTGGGATAATAATCAAGATTTAGGTTAAGAGAGAAATTTGATAGAATACTTAA
>JAAHHL010000806.1 GCA_010672185.1 Caldora sp. SIO3E6
CCACGGGCGGCGATTGCCACCCCCTACGAATGACAGAAACACTACCTCCAACCTTAGAGCCTTAAAGCCTTAGAACCTTCTTTCCTTCTGCCCTCTGCCCTCTGCCTTCTGCCTTGTTTCTTGAAAGCAATTAGCAATTAGCCATTAGCAATTAGCCATTAGCAATTAGCAATTAGCCATTAGCAATTAGCAATTAGCAATTAGCCAGAGTGTTTCTTAAGAGTTTTGCCTAAAAAGAAGTCAAAAACTAGTCATATCAAGGGATTCATACATCCCGTTGTCATTTTTACTGTCTGAAGAGTAATAACCATGGAAAATCTTGAAACAATCAAGAATAAAAGTCATGAAATTGTGTTGAACATCATGCCTAATATTGACCAAAATCAGTTATTAGATGACACAGATATTTTTGCTTTAGGACTGGATTCCCTCAATGCTGTTCGCCTAATTACGAACGTACAATCTGCTTTTAAGGTATCTTTTTCCACCAGTGAAATTAATTTTGATAATTTTCGGACAATAACCAACATTGCGGAAATAGTTGCCAAAAAGCAAGCCAAATAAAGCGCTCAACTTAAAGCAATATCTCTGAAGAAACAGTCAACTCCTCTTCCCTCCTGACTTGAAAGAGACGCACCGGACGCGGAGGCGCGGGGATGCGGAGACGCGGGGATGCGGAGACGCGGAGACGCGGGGACGCGGGGACGCGGGGACGCGGAGACGCGGGGACGCGGGGACGCGGAGAAGGGTCGAGAGGGACTTTCATGCATGGTGGTGAAAAAAATTTTTTTCATCGGGACTGCCTTCTGCCTTCTGCCTTCTGCCTTCTGCCTTCTGCCTTCTGCCTCCTGCCTTCTGCCTCCTGCCTCCTGCCTCCTGCCTCCTGCCTCCTGCCTTCTGCCTTCTGCCTTCTGCCTCCTGCCTCCTGCCTCCTGCCTCCTGCCTCTTAAGAGAAGACAGCAATCCTAAATGATTTGTAAATAAATTAAAAACTAGGAATATGATGGACAAACTAGAAACGCTAACCCCTAATGCATCACCAGAAGTATTAGAGAAAGATTACAAAGCTGATGAAACGCTTTTTGAGAATAGCTCACAAACTCAGAGTAATTCCGAAGCACCCTCAGTAGGTTTTGATTTGGCAGCTATTGCTGCTCTCATTGCTTCACAAAATGAGGCTCCTTCTTTGGAGCCAGTTTCACGAGAAGGAACTTTACCAGTTTCTTTTGCTCAGGAAAGGCTCTGGTTATTACATCAGTTATCACCAGAAAATCCCTGTTATCATCAGCCCATCGCTTTTCGTCTCACCGGTTCCCTCAACGTTCCAATTTTAGAACAAAGTCTGAGGGAAATTATCCGTCGCCACGAAGCTTTACGCACCTCTTTTACCACTGTTGATGAGCAAGCAGTCCAAGTTATTCATCCAGATGGGGATTTTAGCTTATCAATTTTAGATTTTACCAATATTCCCAATCCCGAATCCCAAATCCCAGATTGTCTCCTTAAGGAAATCCAAAAACCTTTTGACTTCAGTACCGGCTCACTGTTGAGAGCGACCTTAGTACAACTGAGAGAGAAGGAACAGGTGCTGCTGTTTACCATGCACCACATTGCTTGTGATGGATGGTCTGAAGGTATCTTTTTAAAAGAACTCTCTCTACTTTACCAAGCTTTTTCCAATGGCAAAGCTTCGCCACTCCCCGAACTCCCCATCCAGTATCCAGACTTTGCTCATTGGCAACGGCAGTGGCTAAACAATGAAAAGCTAGAGTCTCAGCTAACCTACTGGAAAGAGCAACTGAGTGGTGAAATTGCCGCGCTACAGTTACCTATTGACTACCCACGTCCCTCAATCCAAACTCACCGGGGAGAATGTCAATCTCTAGTACTATCAAAAACTCTAACCAAGGCAGTCAAAAACCTCAGCCAACAAGAAGGAGTTACTTTATTTGTAACCTTAATGGCCGCATTTAAGACATTGCTCCACAGGTATACACAGCAGGAAGATATTCTCCTCTGCTCACCTTTTGCTGGTCGTAACCGAGCTGAGATTCAGGATAACATTGGGTACTTCAATAATGTGTTGCCCATGCGCACTAACCTTAGCGGCAACCCCAGTTTTAAGGAATTGTTGAGTCGATTAAAGAAAACTTCCTCAGGAGCCATCGAAAACCAGGATGTACCACTCCAAAAACTGGCGGATTTACCCAATTTAGCTGGTAAGCCACTATCCAGATGCATGTTTGCCCTGCTAAATACCCCAGAGCAGTTCCTCAAATTACCAGGAATCACGGTTAGTTCCATAGAGGTTGATAATGGGGCAGCAGATTTTGATTTATTCCTAGTAATGAAGGAGAAAGAGGAACAACTAACAGGGGTACTACAGTATAAAACTGACCTATTCAAAGCTGAGAGTATCATCAAGATGCTCCAGTATTTTGAGGAGTTACTGGAAAATCTTGTTGCCAATCCAGAACAACAGCTCTCATCATTACCTCTCTTCGGTGACCCGGACTCCCTGATTACCTCTGAGCCAATTGAGCAACAACAGCAAGAAACTGTAGCTCCCCGCAATGACTTGGAACGCCAATTAACCAAGATTTGGGAGACTATTCTCAACACAAGTTCTATTGGCGTGAAGGATAACTTTTTTGAGTTAGGAGGCAGTTCTTTACTGGCTCTACGTCTAGTTGCTGAAATCGAAAAAGTCCTCGACAAAAAACTTTCTTCTGCAGCTTTATTCCAAGCCCCAACCATTGAACAACAGGCTAACATTCTTAGCTCTGAAGGAGAACAATTTTCAGGAGGAAATTCCTCATTAGTGAAAATTCAACCTAATGGAACCAAGCCGCCTTTGTTTATCGTGCAAGTGCTGGGGGAAGGTCTTCGCTATGGTCTACCTCTGGCACGTCGTTTGGGTAATGAGCAACCGGTTTATGGATTATCAGTAGGGGTAATGGATGAAGACGCCTGGGATTTGGTAAAAGATGCCGAGGAGCAATACCTTAAAGACATACGAAGTATCCAACCCAAAGGCCCTTATTTTCTTGCCGGTCCATTTTGCGGAGGCAGAATTGTATACAACATGGCTAGGAAACTTCAATTACAAGGTGAGCAGGTTGCTCTAGTTGCCATGTTCAATACCATCAAAGATCCGCAAAGTAGTCTGAAAAAAATGTCAACTTTAGATAAGCTATCTGCTCACTGGAATAACTTTTTAAGGATCGGAACTCCCTACATTGCCAAGAAGAGCCAGAGGAGTATTCAGAGTCTTGAAAATAAACTTATGAGTTCTTCCTACAAGTTTTTTAAGCTGATGAGGCTACCTTTGCCTCAGGGATTAAAAGACTTTGCTTATCGAGTAGAACAAAGCCAGGATCGAGAAGCACTCAGGAAGAAGCGACGCCAAGGTCTTGTAGGGAAAAAACATCGGAAAGCTCCCGAGGAACAAAGAATCCAACAGCAAATGAATCAACAATTTATCTTTACACCAGAAATTTATACAGGTCGAGTTACCCTATTCCGACCAATGGAAGAAATGAACTTTCATAATCCTGATTTTGGCTGGAATGATTTAGCACCAGGAGGATTGGAAATCTATGATGTTCCTGGAGATAATTACACGATGTTTGACGAGCCCCAAGTAAAGGTTTTTGCGGAAAAGTTGAAGGCTTGCTTAGATAAGGCTCAGTAACCTCATGGGGTGACAAGACAGTTGAAAAGTAGTCAGGGTGTGGGGTGTAGGGTGTAGCATTTGGACGATAATTTAAGATCTATCCCAATGCTACACCCGGTGCGTTACGCTGCGCTAACACACCCTACTGCCGTGACCCAGCTAAAATAGTGCATTAGAAACTGGTAGGGAAGTAAAAAGTAACAAGTAAAAAGTAACAAGTAAGAAAGAACTAGAAACCAAAATCTATTGCACCATTTTAGGTGGGTCAGTCCACTACGATAGGTAAATTATTTCAGGGAAATTACTTAAAACCTAATCACCCCAAACCTTCAATCACTGGATGGAAGTAAAATGCTAGCCCTAAAACTGCATAGGCTGCTAGGAGTAAAA
>JAAHHL010000807.1 GCA_010672185.1 Caldora sp. SIO3E6
CTAGAACACCGATTCAGTAATAAAATTTGACAAATTGAGAAAGGAAAAATCAATACTTTCAGCTTTCCTCTGCTCCTCCGCTCCTCCGCTCCTCCGCTCCTCTGCTCCTCCGCTCCTCTGCTCCTCTGCTCCTCTGCTCCTCTGCTCCTCCGCTCCTCCGCTCCCCTGCTCCTCCGCTCCTCCGCTCCTCTGCTCCTCTGCACGCTCGATTTTATGATTACTGAATCGACGCTCTAGAAGCCTGTTCCACAAGAAATGATTCTAGAGAAAATAGCTCTACTATTAATCTTCACATCTCCATAGTAGAACTGGTATTTGTACAGTACATTTGTTCTGTTGTTTGTCGGGAACTGCCATCCGCTGTAGGGGCGTAGCATTTGGGCGATAATTTAAGCCCATACCTCCCAAGTCTATCAATTAAACAGGCTAGAAGCCTGTTCCACGCCCAACCCCTTGAGGCTGAGAGTGTTTCTAGTGATGCTGCATAGGTTCTAATGACCTTTGAGCAAAATGTTCCAACAGCAAACGGTGGATAAAGATATAACCACCACCAACCTTTTGTAAGAAAATGCGATCGCTAGCATAATCTAGAAAACAAGCATAGTTCCAGGGGATGTAACCATTGCGATAAAGGATAAGGCGCAAGGTCAAATGTTAGATACAGGCTTTACCTCTGCCAACAATCACAGCAATCAACCGAGCTATAAGCACATTAAAATGATATAAGTAGCTATTATCATTGGGAAATGAGGTATCGCATTGCCAAAAAAGAAGCGACCTAGAGCACATATTATTGCTGATCTGAGTGTCAACCATGTGGAACGATTCGTATTCTTGTGTGGTTACTCTGTGGAACGAATTGAGTACGACTACGGTTTTGATTTAATCATTTTTACGTATAGTGCTAATGGGGAAATTGAAAATGGCCAAATTTATCTTCAACTTAAGGCTACAGACACTTTGACAAGGGTGTACGGCCAGAGTACTATCGCATTTTCTCTCCAAAAGTCTGACCTAGAACTATGGCTACGAGAACCAATGCCTTGTATGTTGGTCGTTTATGATGCTAGAGACGATCAAGCTTACTGGTTGTACTTACAAGCATATTTTGAAAAATTAGATGGATTTAGCTTAGCTGCAATTAAAGAAACTATAACAGTTCATATTCCTACCACAAATGTAGTGAATCAATCCTCAATTAAACGTTTTGCTCAATACCGTGACAATGTATTAAATCAAATTCAAGGGACTATTCGCCATGATATCTAGAAGTATTACTTTTGCTGAACTCGAACAATGGTTGTTGAAGCTAGGCTTTGCAGCATCACCCACTACAGGTAATCATCAAGTATTCAAGCACCAAATTTCAGGAGCATTAGTAGTTTTACCTGATTATCCTAAACAAGCTTGGGTTGACATCACTCATCTAGTTGCAGTGCGGCGAATTTTGCTCGAGTATGAATTACTCAAGGAAGAATCATTTGATTTATTTGTCGCTAAAGTTCCAAGTTGACTATGGGGATTTTGATGATTAATATGCTGAGGGATTAGCACAAGCTGGTACGGAAAAACTCTTCCTCTGTGGAACTAGCATCTTGCCAGTACTAATTATTTCCCTACTGCTTGCAATCGCAATTACTTTTTGCTATTATTCCTAATAATGGAAAAGTTGTGCGCATATAAACTATTTCCCCTGCTTTCAGCTTTCCCCACATCCGACTAACCCTTCAGAATTTCTAAAGTCAAGGCATCTACAAAACAGGCTTCTAGTACCGTGACACGACTAAAAATGTAGGTTGGGTGGAACGGAGTGAAACCCAACGCAGCACACTCCGATGTTGGGTTGCGCGATCGCTACACCCAACCTACTTATTTCACTAAACAGGCTAGAAGCCTGTTCCACAAGAGATGATTCTAGAGAAGATAACCTTTAACCTCAAAGTCCCCCTTTCCAAGGGGGATTTAGGGGGATAAAAAGTACCTCACGGATGCGAGAACTACTACAATGACCTTTGAGCAAAATGTTCCAACAGCAGACGGTGGATAAAGATATAACCACCACCAACTTTTTGTAGGAAAATGCGATCGCTAGCATAATCTAGAAAACGAGCATAGTTCCAGGGGATGCAACCATTGCGATAAAGAATGAGGCGCAAGGTCAAATGTTGGATACAGGCTTTGCCGCCGCCAACAATTGCAGCAATTAGTCCAAAAAACAGCCCAAAAATCAGCCCAATACTCAGCCCATCCATCAGCCCAATACTTAGCCCAATACTTAGCCCAATACTCAGCCCAATAATTAATCCCACAATTCCAGTATTCCTAGCTGTTCTGTAAATACCTTGATTAGGAATTGTTTTTGTTGCTATATTTGCACCTTTCATTCCACCGATCAGCACAATAATTAAACTTAAGAGCCACCCTTTCTTTAGCCCAGTTATTGCTCCTTTCCAAGACCAATTGAGGGTCTCTACAGTTTCTATTTCTGGCTTTCCCCAAAGAGTAATTAGCCCAGTACTCAGCCCAGTAATCAGCCCAAAAATCAGCCCCTCACTCAGCCAATAAATCAGCCCAGTACTCAACCCAGCAATTAAGAAACTTCCAATTCTATACCATATCCTTTTACCCTTACTCTGCAACCAGGTAGGCTGCATTCCTTCAATAAAAAACACTGTCTGCGACTGCTCAACTAACCTCTGCGCTAACCAAGTCAACCAACGCTTAGTTTGAACTTCAGAATATTGTTGCTCCACCTTAAGACGAGTAGGACGACGAAACATCCGCTCAATATAGGCATCAAATAGCTGCTTGCGCCTTTCTTCAACAACTTCAGTTGTCGGTAAATCCGCAACAGCTACTCCTTGATAAGCTATAACCATTATATTGAGCATTAAAGGCGATCGCGCTAACTCCTGTAGTGCTGTATCTGTGGCAATCAAGGTTCTCAAACCAGTCAAATCCGCATCAATACTGTCCAAATAGTGACTGACTTGTTCGGGAGTAAAGGATCTTAAATAAATAGCACTTTCCAAGTTAAGACGGTTAGACAGATCCGAGTAATCTTGAATACGACTGCAAACCACCATTTCCGGTGCATAATTTTGGTGGAAATCATTCAAAGCTGCCACACAATTATCTCGTTGTTCCCCTTTCACCTCATCCAAACCATCGAGCAATAACAGCAATTCCTGTTGTTTCAGCCATTCCTTGCCAATAGACTTGGGCACTTGATACTTACTGTTAAGTTGCTCTACTATCCAATCTGGGATAGTCTGCTGCTTAGTAGCCCAAGAGGAGAGGTTTAAGACTACAGGAATACGGTAATCTAAACCCTGTTCAGCACGGTTGAGCAAATCCCTGGTTAGTTCCAGTAAGGTAATAGTTTTTCCTGCTCCCGGTTCCCCTAAAATTAGTAAAGTCCTTCCTGCAACCAACTGGTCAAAAATCGCAACAACTTTAGTCCCCTGAGGCAAGGTTTTCTTGGCTGCACCAGGGGTTTCTACTTCCATACTCCAGGAAGAAACTATCGCATCAGGATGTTCCTCCAAACCCAATTCTATCAATACCTGGTCATGTAAAGATTTTTCTAAAACCCCTTCCACCCAAAATTTCCTAACCTTATTTAAGAGAACTTGACGATTTTTGACTTGTTGTGGTGTCAAGCGACGTAGCCGCATTTCTGCATTGGACTGAACCATACTCATACAGTGGGGTTTTTGATTGTCTAACTGTGTTGGGTTGTGCTTATTGATGCATTGGGGAAAGAGCCTCAATTTATCTGCAAGAACGCTTAACCCAACCTACCAGAGAAAGGGATTACCTGTGTAGCTTTTTGTATGTAAACAACAGAACTTACAGAGGATTGTATCTACAGGCGCACATCTATCCCATTATCAGATAATAATAGCAAAAAACATTGTAGGATACAAGGGAATCGTAGTGCCGTGACCCACCTAAAATAGTGCATTAGAAACTGGTTTTGAAGTAAAAAGTAACAAGTAAAAAGTAACAAGTAAGAAAGAACTAGAAACCAAAATCTATTGCACCATTTTAGGTGGGT
>JAAHHL010000808.1 GCA_010672185.1 Caldora sp. SIO3E6
TGTATGCGCGATCGCTTAACTTGTCATCATTGCCTAACACCTAACACCTAACACCTACCACCTAACACCTAAGACAACACAACAGGACAAACAACCCGACAACCGAAGTGGCAGTAACGACAATCCGGTGCGCGGTAGTAGCGATAGGCACTACGACAGTACTTAGAATAGCTGTACCAAGAACCTCCACGGAGCACCCGACAATCGTTATTATTCTCATTTAACCAAACACTGCCATCTGTAGGCGCACCTTTATAGTTCTCGTGCCAGTAGTCAGTGCACCACTCGAAAACGTTACCGTGCATGTCATATAAACCAAAGGCATTGACAACCGGAAAACTGCCAACAGAAGTTGTCTGCACACCATTATAGTTTGCTAACTTAGGAATAATAGTCATGCCAAAGTGGAATGGGGTAGTTGTACCAGCACGACAGGCATATTCCCATTCTGCTTCGCTGGGTAGTCGGTATTCTCTTCCCGTTTCCTTGGACAATCTTGCACAAAACTCTACTGCATCATACCAAGAGACCTGCTCCACTGGTAAGTCTGCTCCTTTGAATTGGGATGGATTAGGGTTGAGTTCCCGGTTAACTTGAGGAAGAGCCGCTACAGCTTGCCATTGAGCTTGGGTAATTGGATATTTGCTCATGCAAAATGAGGCTACAGTTATTCTGTGCCAGGGACCTTCAGAGTCATATCGCTCCTTTTCCGTATCCGGGGAACCCATCTGGCAGCTACCAGCGGGAATAACTACCATCTCTAAACTGATTCCTTGACCCAAATCTTCAGTAAAATACTTAGCTTTACCCCGACTACGCTCAATTTCTTGACCTTGAGTATTCACCCTCACTACATCAAACGCAAACACTGGTAATGTTGGGGAGGAAGGCTGTGCTACTGACTTCTGAAAAATCCTTTGGAAAGCTCTAATCACATCCATATCTGAACCAGCTGCTGCCACATTTACCCGAATCCACAGCTGTATTGCTAATTGCCGATTCCCTTCAGCTTCTGCTCTCAAAGCATCCATTTTTAAGGTTTCAATATCTTTGGGAGTGGCGTATTGGGAAAAGAGAATCAGGTGAGACTTACCCAATAATTCTGTAATTGCGTAAGGTGTCTGGGGAGGTTTCTGATACTGATGATTAATTTCTGGTACTCGATGGTGCAAATATTGCTCCAGCCGCTCTACCGTAGCACAATTACCCTTTCCCTGAATTCGCAATGCCTCTAACAGGGAATAAGTGAAAGAACCTTGTTCGAGGGACTCTATTTCGTAGGCTCTTTCGTTGGGACTACAGGAGTAAATCGTCACCACCCTTTGCTGTCGCTCCTTGCCAATACCCTCTCCTGCTGTATTTCTTTGATTGCGGCAAGCATCTAACAGTAGTATCACATTATCTGCTCCAGACCGCCGCAGCTTTTGGGTTATATAATTGAGGCTTAATGCTGTATTAGCTACATCACCAGGGTCAGTATCCGACAGTAACAAATAATCATGGCCATCATAACGCAAACCGTGACCGACAAAAAAGAACCAGAGATTGTCCCCTGCTTCCAGTAAAGGTTTCTCAAACTGCGATAACGAAGCGCTGCTGCCAGCAGATCGCAAAAAGTGCCGTAGGTTCCTCAAAGTAGGCTGGGTGGGAATTGGTGTAGTCTTAGTGGGAATTGGTGGGGAATCTTCGGTAAACAGAAAAACTTGCTCAAAGTCCGCCTCTTGTTGAAAAAAATCCCCCAGACTCTGGGCATCCCTCTTAGCATAAATTGGGGACTGAAAATGAGTGTAGTTATTAATACCGATGATGATTGCCCAGTTTTTATCCATTTTGTTAAAAATCTTGACGCTTGAACTTAAGAGTCATCGCTACCACCCAATACTACTCGCTTAGGAATTGAGTTGCTTTAAAAAGTATTAAGTATTAGGTTCTAACAAGGGTCAATTATATCATGTCCCGTTGCACAACCCTAGTACCGCTGCGCTGAATTAAGAATTAAGAATTAAGAATTAAGAATGCTGACAGAGTAAGGATTCTATCGCTCTCAAACTGGTGGGTTATTTCCGCTATGCTTCACTAGTATTAACCCTATCAAAAACAAATGACTAATAACCAATTTATTTTTGTAAATTTCTGACTTCCTTATGCACAGTCATCCCAATTTGCAGTGATTCATTGAGTAAGCGCCCATATTCACTAGTTTGGTTGACTCTGTCAAAGGTCATCAAAGTAGTAAGATTGTTTTCTAATTCTGATAATAGTTGATAACGGCGGTCAATAAATCCTTGATGTTTTCTAATAATTTTTTCTACTTGCAAGGCACTAATCAAGCTTGATTGAGTAACTTGCAAAGCTTCGATGACTTCCTTTCTATTATTGGCTCCAGGTAATTGGCTAGAATAGTTTTCTACGGATTCTAGTTGGTCGATTAGAGCTAAAGTTTTAATTATACCATTATATTTATCAACTTCCTCCATCAATTGAGCCAATGATCTGCTTTGTTTTGCCCGTTGACAGAGATATAAGTTCCAGACTGAGATACCTAGTAGAGCAATTCCTAAAATTACTCCTAGCAGTTGGGTAATGCCAGTGCTATCCTCCGGTAAACTTCCTAAACTACGCATGACAATTAAGCTGACAGGCATAACAAAAATTAAAACTACAAGCAAAACTAAAAACTCGGTAATTAAAACCGATAATCCCTGCTGGTAGTTCTTGAAGGTAACGGCTCGACACAAGTCTAATGCTAATGTCGAGCTAAAACCTAAATCAACCAAGTCTTCTAAATTTTCTGTGGTAATCTGCAAATCTGTTAAGTCAGATTCCATTACTTTACTCCTGTCGTCTACTTAACTAAGTCTTAAGCTTATCTCACATAAGGCAATTCCTGGGATGCAAGCGTTAGTTATTGGTTGAATTTGTACAAAAAACCAATAACCAATAACCAATAACAAACGACTAAATTTAATAAGGAAATAGGGCTCTGCCTATTAAGTTCAAAACCTGGAGGTAAAAATTACTTTCTAGATTACGAAATAACTGGAACGGTTGTGAAGGTTCCCCAAAAAAAGGCCGGAGAGTCCACCCTAGCTGACTGCCGACAAAGCCATATAGTATTAACCAACCTTTGATTACACTAGTGCGATATTTTACTTGCTCAGAATCTTGATCAGAAAAAGATTGCATAGCTTGATAGAAGAAATTGATGCCAATAAATCCGGTAATTGTCAATATAGCTATATTCAAGAGAGAGAAAAACACATAATCGTTAATCGAAATACGGAAAAATAGCGTAATTGGTGCAAAGCCAAAAAGCATAACACTAATAATGGACATAGAGGCTAATAGCAATGCCAGGTACTGTGGAAAAGTACGTTTAGAACCAGAAATGATATCAAAGAAATATAAAGTGGGCAGACAAATAATTAAAGTAAGTAGGTATAAGGCTGGCAATTTGATGGCTGAAGCAGGTATCTGTAGACCTCCAGCAAAAGAACCCATAATTGCTCCATAAATGGCAAAAAAAGTTGAACTACAAATTAGCAGAGCAATTATCTTTTTTTCTAGCCTAATTCCTTTGCTAATCTCGTCTAAAAATTGGGAGCGATCGCGCAGAAAGTTGGTCAAGATCGCAAAGTATTTCATCTTCTTTCCCTTTTATACAGAAATGATCTATTGAATCTATCAAGCTTAATCAGGGAAATTACGGAGACAGACAATTTATTGTTACAAAACTTTACAGGTCAGATTACGAATAGACGCGGGGACGCGGGGACGGGGAGACGCGGGGACGCGGGGACGGGGAGACGCGGGGACGCGGGGACGCGGAGAGAGAGATTTTCATGTATGGTGGTGAAAAATTTTTCATCGAGACTGCCTCCTGCCTCCTGCCTCCTGCCTCCTGCCTCCTGCCTTCTGCCTCCTGCCTCCTGCCTCCTGCCTCCTGCCTTCTGCCTCCTGCCTCCTGCCTCCTGCCTCCAGAATACTAGTCCTTTAATTGAACTGGTAAGCAAATCAGATGTTCTCCTTGGATACCAATTAATCCTTTTT
>JAAHHL010000809.1 GCA_010672185.1 Caldora sp. SIO3E6
TGGAGGAATATGCCGCTAGGGAGGTTACCCGTCCCCCCCATTGGGGAGGCTTCCGGGTTGTTCCCGTCGAGATTGAGTTTTGGCAAGGACGTCCCAGTCGGCTACACGACAGGTTACTCTACCGACGTAGTGAAGAGGGTAGTTGGGGAATACAGCGCCTATCACCTTAAAATTCTAAAAACTAAAAACTTCTTCTAACCATGGGCACATGGGCAGCGGCTTCAATCCACAAGCGAGCATTGCAGGGTCCTGGACTGTAGGGCGTATAGACCAGGCGGCAGGGGCCTTTGATATCTAATTGATGGCATTGATGGCTATGTTTGCCTTGTTTGACTACAATCGGCGGCTCGTTTTGATTATTCTTAGCATTGCTGGCAATAGTTCTCCGGTTGATAACAACGCAGGTTTCCACTTGTCTAGGGCGCTTGTACCAAGTGCCTTTTGGTCCTCGGCGTCCGGCAATGACTACAGGCATTCCTTGATATAAAGGAATCATCCAAACCCGACCTTGCTTTGTAGCACCTTTGATTCGCCCTTGACCTAGAAGGCGGCGGACTCTGGCTTCAGAGAGGCCAAGCATAAAAGATGCTTCTGTGCTGCCGACATGGGTTTTGTTGTTCATTTTTGGGCTTTTTTACTATTGCGTGCTAGTTTTAGTTTAGGGTCGATGGTTAAGGAAAGTCAAGGGGAAGTGATTAATTGGGGCTTGCTTCAGGAAGTCGTAATTTTCGGGGAAAGAATAGGTGGTAGGTTTTAGGGAGTTAATTTGATTGGTGGCGATCGCTTACCGTGTTTTCTTTCGCCAATGCTACGCCCTTGTGCGATTTATGTAAGAGGTCTATTCAAATAGGATTATTGGGAACATTTTGGATTGGGCGCACGTCGGATGGGGCGCACGTCGGTGCGCCCCTACCGCAAATTTAACCATCAATAGAAGAAATAGGAACATATTGGATGGGGCGCACGTCGGTGCGCCCCTACCGCAAATTTAACCATCAATAGAAGAGATAGTTATGTCCCAGATTAAACGTCGTCATTTCTTACAATTTGCCGGATCTGCCTTAGCCAGCATTGGTTTGAGCCAACTGGATTTGATGCGCCAAGGCGATCGCTATGCCCGGGTTCTGGCTCAAGGTACTTCCCGCAAACTGGCTCTCCTGGTAGGCATCAACGGGTACAAATCTCCCATTCCTCCCCTGCGGGGGTGTCTTACTGATGTTGACTTACAGCGGGAACTATTGGTTAACCGCTTTGGTTTTAATCCCAAGGATATTCTTCTGGTTACCGATGAAGCGGAGATTAAACCTAGTCGTCAGAATATCTTAGACGCTTTTGAAAACCATTTAATCAAGCAAGCTAAGCCAGGAGATGTCGTAGTCTTTCACTTCTCTGGGCATGGCTCTCGAGTAATTGATCCTGACCCACTGCCAGGTTCTAATGGGCTCAATGGTACAATGGTGCCCCCTGACCGTAAGTCAGAGGATGGTAGCGGTAAAGTCCGGGATATTATGGGCAGGAGTTTGTTTCTCCTGATGCACGCCCTGCCAACCGAAAATGTCACTGTGGTTTTGGATAGTTGCCACTCTGGAGGTGGTACACGAGGCAACGTTATGTTCCGTGCTTTGTCGCGCCAGGGTGGGGGAGATGATGAAGCAACTCAAGAGGAATTTGACTATCAGGAGCAGTGGCTTTCACGGTTGAACCTTACCCCCAGTAAGTTTCATGAGCTAAGGAAAAATGGTATTGCTAAAGGAGTAGCCCTCGGTTCAGCCCAGCAGGATCAATTGGCAACAGATGCTCCCTTTGAAGGTTTTCATGCAGGAGCTTTTACCTATCTCTTAACCCGCTATCTCTGGCAACAGCCGGTGAGTCAGTCTCTGGGAAGTGTGTTTGTCAATCTGGCTCGCAGTACTAAAGATGTCGCCAACTCTTCTGGTATCCTGCAAGAACCGATACATCAAGTTCAGCCAGGAAGTACATACGATCAGGAACCTGTCTATTTTATTGATCCACCTACCCCATCGGCAGAGGCGGTGGTGCAAAAAGCCGGGAGCGAAGTCGAGTTTTGGCTGGGGGGGGTTGCTTCCCAAACCTTAGAATCTTTTGAGGAAGGAGCGCTCTTCAATTTGATTGACAACCAAGGAAATGTACTTGGGGAAGTGGAACAAACTGCCCGTAATGGTTTGAAGGGATTCGGTAAACTCCGAGGAAGTCCTGCCGGGGCGATTCAGTCGGGAACTTTTATGCGGGAGCAGGTGCGAGGTGTCCCCTCTAATTTGAAGCTACGGCTGGGGTTAGATTCATCTTTAGGTAATGAGGTAAATTCTGCAAGGTCAGTGCTTCAATCAATTCAACGAGTGAAAGCAGAAACTGTTAACCAAGGGGGAGTAGCTGATTACTTACTAGGTAAGATGAACTCAGACTACTTACAGCAAGCCCGAAGCTATGGGATAACTGATCCACCCCCCGTAGGGAGTATCGGTTTATTTTCTGCGGGAGTTGAACCAATCCCAGATACCTTTGGTACAGTGGGAGAGTCAGTGGAAGCTGCGATAACCAGGCTAAGACCCCGCTTAAAGCAATTATTGGCAGGGCGGTTATTGCAGCAAGTAGTTAATGGTAGTTCTTCTAACTTGAAGGTGGAAAATGCCATCAAGCCTGTAGGTAGCAGGGGAGTTAGTGCTGGTAGTCGAGGAGCCCAAGAAGCGGCACCGAATTCTCTACCAAGCATAACAACGGTGCAGCAACTAGCACCAGGAACAGAACTTAAGGTTGAGGTAACTAATAAAGAAAATCGCAATATCTATATGAGTGTACTGGTGATTGGCAGTAATGGGGACTTGGTAGTTCTTCACCCAGTCAACTGGGAGGCTCCTGAGGATGCAACCCTTATTGCACCGGGACAAACCCTGGCAGTGCCTAAAGATGATACATTCAAGTTCGTTGTACAAGGTCCTTCTGGTTTCCTAGAGCTCATGGTACTGGCTAGTACAAAACCACTAAGAGATGCCTTAAAAGGCTTACAAACCATTGCCAGAGATAGAGGATTACCCTCCCGCTCCCATTCACCTATGGTACTGGGAGAGGATGAGGATGAAACAGTAGAAGTTATGGGAGCACTGCTAGGAGACTTAGATCAAATCACTCAGGAAACCCGGGGCGCTAGAACTACTACATCGCGTACCAGAGGAGTTGATACAACTCAGCTAGCGGTAATTTCCAATATGATTGAAGTGGTTGAGTGATATTTGTTGTTTGTTGTTTGTTGTTTGTTTATGGAGTAGATTTTCCTGTGCCAGATATCACTTCCAGTAAAGCAGATGAATTGATCAATCAGAAACGTTTAGACAAGGGGCGAAAACAATTAAAAGGACTAATAGGGTTGACAAGGGGCTTTATGTAGGGTTTGCTGAATAAGTGTGTAAGCCATACCAGGCAAGCCTTGCAATCATTTTTTTACAAAATAATTGCAAGGAAATTGCATCAATGTGCTCAAAACCTTGCACAGCTTTGTGGGAAATCCCTGGTTAAATTCTGAATATGAGAAAAAAAGCATGTGGGTGAGCAGGGTAATTTGCTATCGTCAACTTGCCCCAAAAACTTATGCAGCAAGCGATATGAACTCTTTACTTATTACTTATTACTTATTACTTATTACTTCAAAACCCGGATCAATGGACTTCCTGAAGCAAACCCTATGTATGCTATTCTCCACGAGTTTTGGTAAGTCTGTGGGACGTCAGTGATGCCGCCACTTCACCTATAATGTTGTAGCCTATAACAATTCACGGCTTAGTAAATAAAATTATGACAGATTCTCAAACTGTTGTGGCATCTGAAGCTGAGAAGCAACAGTCCTTTGTCGCTAGTCCTGGCTTTTTCCTCCTGCTGAAGGCGCTGCAATCGTTAGGTGTGGCGGCTTTAATTTTTTTTGCGATTGTAACATTTCTTATTCCTGGACATGGTTTCGGCGGTCGCCTCTCTTTGACGTGAAGTTCAATGACCGCAAGACGTATTGATGGAAAAGGCATCGCCGCAGCT
>JAAHHL010000081.1 GCA_010672185.1 Caldora sp. SIO3E6
TAAAAGGGGAGGCAATCGCTCTAGCTGAATATGCCAAGCAGCAATCTCGTATACTGATGGTAGGTCACCTGCTCCTTTATCAACCTGCGATCGCTTGGATGCGGGATTATTTAGCCAGTGGGAAAGCAGGCAAGGTTTATCATGTAGCGACGCAACGGGTGAAATTAGGCAGAGTGCGTAGGGAAGAAAATGTCTGGTGGTCCTTTGCTCCCCATGATGTTTCAGTTGTGTTAGATTTGTTGGGCAATCCTGCCGTAACCCAGGTGAAAGCTCAAGGACAGGCAATTTTACAACCTCAGATTGAAGATAATGTTTATGTAGATTTACAGTTTGAGGGAGGGCAAACCGGTCATGTACACTGTTCTTGGTATTGGCCAGAGTTAAAGCGCAGTACAACGGTTATTGCGGAAAGGGAAATGTTGGTCTACGACGAAGTATCCCAGCAGGTGACAGTTTATAACAAAGGGGTAAATGAAGATTTGAGCAATCGGGATGAAGGTAGTTGGAGTCCCGATGTTACAGAATCTCAACCGTTAAAGCTAGAATGCGAACATTTTTTACATTGTCTAGCAACTCGGCAACAGCCTCTTTCCGATGGTTGGAATGGGGTAGCAGTGGTAGAAATTTTGGAGAAAGCACAGGAGAGTCTAATGTAGGGGCGTAGCATTTGGGCGATAATTTATAGATAAGACCCAAGATATACCATCCAAATGCTACGCCCTCCGCCAGTTAAAAAACACACCTTATATTGTCTATGGGTGGCACAGGCAGGATGCCAGTGGCTCTGAAGAAACACTCCCAGCCTCCGGGGGTTGGGTGAAGCATTTGGATAGGTATACTTAGGTATATGTACTTAAATTATCGCCCAAATGCTTCACCCCTACAGCCTCTGAACTGCATTTAGCCCCCCTTTACCCCCAAATTTGGGGGGGACTAATCTCAAAGTCCCCCAGAATTGGGGGATTTAGGGGGCTAAATTGACAACCCAGAGGAAAAAGCGATCGCTTTGGGAGGGAGGGAGAGCATGGAAGAATTATTGAAACTGAGGCAATATATTCAAGAGCAGAATTATGACCAAGCTTTGACTCTCATTGATGAAATGGAGGAGATGTCCAAAGAAGATAAGCTCAATAAAATCTATAGTTATGCAGTGATTCTTCTCCTTCATCTAATTAAGCAAGCAGCAGAACAAAGAACTACCCGCTCCTGGGAGTTTTCCATCTATAATGCCACTAAAGAAATTAAACGAGTGAATAAAAGAAGGAAATCGGGAGGTTATTACGCTTCTGAAGAAGAGCTACAAGAGATTTTAACTGATGCCTTTGATACCGCCATTAAGCGAGCAGCCTTAGAAGCCTTCGAGGGGCAATATACTGAAGTCGAGCTAGCAGCAAAAATAGATTCAGAACAGATTCAACACCAAGCTATGACTTTAATTCAAACCGATTAAGCCGCAAGGGGTTGGGCGAAGCATTTGGATAGGCATACTTAGATATATGTACTTAAATTGTCGCCCAAATGCTTCGCCCCTACATGGATGGCTCCCGTGGAACAGGCATCCTGCCTGTCCTAAAACCTAAAACCTAAAATCTAACACCGACAAATGGCTGATTATTTTGTTCATGAATCTGCATACATAGATGAAGGAGCTCAAATCGGAAAAGGAACCAAAATTTGGCATTTCTGTCATGTGATGGGCAAAGCCAAAATTGGTCAGAACTGTTCCTTAGGTCAAAATGTCTTAGTGGCCAATAATGTCGCGATCGGGAATGGTTGTAAGATTCAGAATAATGTCTCCCTGTACGAAGGGGTCATTTTAGAAGACTATGTTTTTTGTGGCCCCAGTATGGTGTTTACCAATATCAAAACACCGAGGTGTGAGTTTCCCCGCAATACCAGCGCTGATTATCTGCAAACTTTAGTCAAACGGGGAACGAGTATTGGAGCTAATGCCACAATTGTTTGTGGAGTGACGTTACACGAGTATGCCTTTGTAGCTGCTGGTGCTGTGGTAACCAAGGATGTACCAGCTTATGGGATGGTAGCCGGAGTTCCTGCCAAAATTATTGGGTGGATGAGTGCTTATGGGGATGTGTTGGAGTTTGATGATCAAGGATTGGCAGTAGATTCGACTGGAGCAAAATATCAACAAGTTTCAGAGAAAGAAGTTAAAAAAATTACTTAAATCAATGGTGCCCACAGTAAATCTTGTAATTTATTTGACAAAAAAGTTAATCCTGTGATAATTGAATTTTTCGATATTAAAGGCTACACTTTTTTAAAAAAAATCAACACACTGAATATATTAATGTAATGAAATTTTTTTTTCAAAAATTTATTTACTCAATTCTATTACTGTTTTTTATGGATGGTTGTACGCCATCATTTAAAAATTCTAGTAGTGCTAGGGTTCTTTATCAAAAAACTATTAACACTTTGGATATGAGTTATCCTGGCTATGGTATTGATACAGCTTTCACAAAAGACAAATTGCACTACCCTATGGCTTATGCTTTAGTTGCTAGTGCTGAATCCCATCGCTACTTAATTTCTCAAGATAGAACTGCATTAAAAAATGCGGTTCTTGCAGCAAAATGGTTAATTGAAAATAAAAATTTAAGTGATTCTAAAGATGTTGGTTGGGGTCTGCCCTTTGCTTGGGATGCTTTTGGCGATGGCAGCATTAATTCGGCCAATACCATATATACAATTACTACTGCTTTGGTAATTCAATCATTGTTAGATGTTTATGTGGCAATTTCATCAACATCCAATAATCAAAAATTAATTCAATCTTCGTTGGTATTAAATACAGCCATAGCAGCGGCTGAAACCTTTACGAAAGAAAATTTTCAAAAAGAAAAAGAAGAATTAATTTTTTGGTATTCTCTTAACCCAGAAGACAGTTATCACGTCATAAATGTTAGTGCTATGTTAGCTGGGCAAATGCAGCGTTTAAGCCATTATTCACCTCCTAAAAAGTCCCAAATCTTCTCTACATTTGCTGACCAAGCAGTACTTTATATTAAAAAACGAGCTAAATTTGATCGAGATGGTAATATATTTTGGATGTATGGTGGTGACTACTGGGTGGATAGACTAAACCCACCGAACGATCTTGTTCATGAAAGTTACATAATTAATGGACTCATTGAGTATGTGCGGTATGGTGGTAGAAATGCAAATTTAGTTGAACCAAAGCTTCTTTATAAGAGTTTGCAACGGTTTATTAAAAACGATAAAATTTATGATATGCCGAGAGGTTGGAATCCTCCAACAGAAGAACATCAACTAATTCAATATATGGATGCTCCAGCCCGTCTTTGGGGAGTTGGTTATGCTATATACGTTGCTTCAATAATTGAGTCTCAATTAAAAATTAAGTCCACACTAAGCAATCGCTTATTTTGTATTGCTCAGAGAGACTATTTTGATGGAGAGAATTGGTATTTTAAACCTGATAAAAGTGATGCAAATGTATATCCCCGTCAAATATCTCACCTGCTCTTAGGTCTTACAGCTGTTTATCGTAAAGGCTATAATTGCTCATCTAATTTAAGTCCTTGATATGCCCACTAAAAAAGAAAGGAAGCTATAATGAGCCAACTGAAGATCCCGATTTTAGCTCTCAAGCCTCAGTACGAAAGTCTAAAAGAGCAAATACAGACTGCAATCACCCGTGTAGTTGAATCGGGTCAGTTTATTATGGGACCAGATGTTAAACTCTTTGAGCAAGAGGTTGCTCAATACCTGGGGGTGAAGCACGCCATCGGGGTAAATTCAGGAACAGATGCTTTGGTGATTGGATGGAGAGCCTTGGGAATTGGGGAAGGGGATGAGGTGCTAACTACACCCTTTTCCTTCTTTGCTACCGCCGAGTCAATTAGCAATGTAGGAGCAAAACCAATTTTTGTCGATATTGACCCTAAAACGTTTAATCTTGACCCTAAGGCGATTCAGGAAAAAATCACTCCACGCACAAAAGCCATTCTCCCCGTTCACCTATATGGTAATCCTGCTCTAATGGGACAAATCAGGGAAATTGCCCAAAACAATGGGTTGAAGGTAGTCGAAGATTGCGCTCAGTCCTTTGGAGCAAAGTATTTCGGGAATTGTTCAACTTGCCAAGGTAGTTGTTCAGAAGCAGTTAGAGCTGAGATTCAAGGAAGGTTAACAGGTACAATTGGAGATGTGGGAGCATTTTCGTTTTTCCCTTCAAAAAATTTAGGAGCCTATGGTGATGGAGGTTTAGTTGCCACCAACGATGATGCTGTAGCAGAAGTGGCAAGGATGTTGCGAGTACACGGAGCCAAGAAAAAATATCACAATGAGGTTTTGGGGTACAATTCTCGCCTAGATACACTACAAGCAGCCATCTTGCGGGTGAAGTTAAATTACATCGACCAATGGAATCAAGGACGGCGTAGGGTTGCCCAGCAGTACAATGATTTATTGGCTGGGGTTGAGGGTCTTGTTACCCCAGAATTGTCAGATGGTCATGTGTTTCACCAATATACAGTAAGAGTTTTGGCTGGAAAGCGCGATCCTGTTAAAACATATTTGGCAGAACAGGGGATTGGTTCAATGGTCTATTATCCAGTACCACAGGATCGGTTACCTATTTATCAAGGTCGATATGAGGTTTGTGCTGTGAGTCAGCAATTGGCAGGTGAAGTATTAAGTTTGCCAATTTGGCCAGAACTAGAAACTGAAACCATCAAACTTATTGTGGAAACACTGAAACAATCCCTATGTTGACAGGGGAATAATGACTAACCTTATGCTCAATCCACAGGATGTAGAACAAATAAGACGCTGCATTTGCGACTTGCTCACCTACATAACTAGTGACTATCAGCAGACACAACCAGAACGACGTGAGCTTGCAGCTGCATTTATCCCAAGTGACGAAGCCTTTAGTGTTCTTGAAGAATTAGAGTTATTAACCTCTGATCTGCGTGGTTATGCCAGTCAGATGCAGGTACGTGGTTGGATTGAAAATGAGTCTGCTGCGATCACCCACTTGCAGACCCTTCGCCTGTTCAGCATCCCTGCGATCGCTCAATTCTATTTTGAGAGTGATCAACGCTACCCAAAGCTGAAAGAATATGTGCGGCGACTCGATTATCTCCGCCTGCTTCTATTGAAATATTTGCAAGCTCAAGCAAAAATAAGTTTTCCAAGCTTTAGTCGCTCTACTGAAGTAGAATCTGAACTATACTTTAGGCAACAGGATGAGATTGATCCTTAAAAGGCTAAGGCAGCTGCTCCTTAAAAAGGATGGTTTTGCCCGAAATGTAACTCTTTTGACGAGCAGTACAGCCTTAGCTCAAGCATTAACTATTGTGGCATCACCAGTATTAACTCGACTTTACACGCCAGAAGACTTTGGCATACTAGCAGTTTATACTTCACTACTCTCCCTATTAGTTGTTGTCGGCTCTTGGCGATATCAGCTAGCCATTCCCATCGCCAGCAATGATCTAGTTGCAGCTAATGTGTTAGCCCTATCTGTAATAACTTTGGTGATTATGACGCTCCTGTCTGGGTTTGCAATGGGGCTTTTGGGAAGTCATATTGTAACTTGGACTAATGCACCGGAACTACAGCCCTACCTATGGCTATTGCCCCTTGGCTTGATCGGGGCAGGAATGTACCAAGTTCTTAATTACTGGGCTATTCGGAAACAGACTTTTGGTTATCTTGCTCAGACTAAATTGAGCCAAGGTCTGGGACAACTCATAACCCAGTTAGTATTGGGGTTAATTGACTTAAGACCTCTCGGATTGCTGGTTGGTGATGTAGTAGGGCGAATGGCAGGGAGCAGTCGAATCGCAACTCTTGCTTGGAAGCAGAGTCAGACTGTGTTTCGGGAAATTTCTGTGCCACAAATGCGCTCTGTTGCCAGCCGCTATTGGCGTTTCCCCGTTTTGTCTGGAAGTTCAGCCTTACTCAACAGCGCTGGCTTACAGCTCCCGGCTCTACTCATCGCGGCTTTCTATGGCACACAAGTAGCAGGCTGGTTTGCTCTCGGACAACGCATAATTGGCATTCCCATGGCGTTAATTGGTATCTCGGTTAGTCAAGTCTACTTTAGTGAAGCTGCTCGATTATTACAGGATAACCCGGAAGAGCTAAGACCGTTTTTTTTTAAAACCACACGCCGACTTTTAGCGATTGGTATTCTACCTATTGGGATTATCGCCATGGGCGGCCCTTGGCTGTTTAACCTCGTCTTTGGCAAAGCATGGTTAGAGGCAGGTAAATATGTCCAGATTTTAGCCTTGATGTTTCTGGTTCAGTTTGTAGTCGTTCCTCTATCACAAACGTTGAATGTGCTAGAACGCCAAGACTTGCAATTGGCTTGGGATGCTAGCCGTTTGTTGCTGGTCATAGGCTCACTACAAATATCGACTATTCTAGAATTACCTGCCCGAACAGCATTAATACTTTACAGCATTGCTATGCTATTTTCTTATTGTTGTCTTTTCCTCTTAACTAGTATTTCTCTCAACCAACAGGTAAGTAGAAAATTATGATAACCAAGGGAAAATCAAATTTACATATAAAAAACAAGTGTGGCGGCTAGTCGCAACACTTGATAAAAGAGGAGAAAAGAAACTTTAAATGCAATTGTTTGTAGCTTTTAACTTTTTTTTGTGCTTTTACACAAGCTTGTTTTTCGGTTTCATACTTCTTTATCACAGATTTATTCTGATTAAGCCTAGTATGATCGTGATTATCTCGTTTCATTTCATGATTCAGTTGGCTGGTACTTTTAGAGCTGAATATATATGGTCTTATCTTCCCAATCCTTGGATGTTTGCATTTTTAATACATGCATTTCCTCTATTTGGAGCTAGTGTTTCGTTTTTAACGTGGCGCAAAAATACAAGAAAAGTATTTAAGCGAATCGTTAATTCTCAACTTTATATAAGAGCTAGAAATAAAGTTGTAATTATATTGTTTGCTTGTATAATTATTAGTATTATTGCCTATTTGTACTATATCCCATTTTATCAAACTGGCTTGTGGGCTGTCTTTACTGATTTTACAAATGCGGCACAAGCACGAGAAAATTCTTTGAAATTGATTAGTAATCCTTTGATCAAGTATAGTTATTTGTTTGTTTTAAAAGTTTTTTCTCCTCTATTATCTGTAGTTTTTTTCAATCGATTTATCTTCAGCATGAAGAAAAAATCACCAATCAAAGCTATTGTTTATATAGCTCTTTTACTAGGATTATTAGTAGGTGTTAGTTTTTCAGGTGCTAGAACTCCAGCTGCCTATATCATTTTGATAATTTATTTTTCTTTCCTGCTGAGAAAAGGACTGCCAATCAATCCATTTTATACAATAGCTGCTTTTATAATAGTTCTCAGCTTACCTACTGTGCTTACTCTCTGGCGAGAAGGAAAAGAAGTTAATGCTTTCCTTTTTTGGAACTACTTGAGTTCGGCAATGTTACAGCGCCTTTTTCATTTACCTATGTTAACTGGTCTTTGGCATATACATTATGCCCAAAACCAAGGATTCATAGGAATTGCAGGAATTCCTAAACTAGCAGTATTACTCAACATAGAGCCCATCAATATGGCTAATTTAGTTGGTATCACTTACACCAACAGCAGAATAGAATCAGTGAGTGCTAATACTTGCTATTTGTTTTCTTACTACAGCTATTTTGGTTGGCTATCTTTCCCTATATGTTTACTAGGGCTTTGGCTGCTAGATTACTCTATTTGGATATATAGGCAACTGAGTGACATTATGCTCTTGCCCTGTGTTGCTTCAGCTTCTCTATCGAGTCTATTTTGTATTTCATCAGACTATACCACTGTATGGTTAACTCATGGATTCGGAATCATCTTAATTCTATCTCTAGTTTTAGATATATGGTGTACACATAAAAAAACGAGTTTTAATTCTAAGATTTAATTGGCTTAAATTCATTCAATTTTCCTGATATTGAAAAGTATGATGTTTTTTTGTATTTTTTTGGAAACACCATAGAAACAGTAATTATATCAATATATCAATCTGGTGAGTTAAACTTTTTTGTTTGACAATCAAAATCATTATAAAACGCTATATGTATAAAGCTGTCCACCTTACATCTGTTCATTCGGCATTCGATACCCGTCTTTATCATAAAGAATGTAGCTCTTTGGCAAAAGCTGGTTATGAAATGCACCTAATAGCCCCAGGAGCAATTGATCAAGTTAAAAACGGAGTGACTTTGCATGGAGTTACTAAAATTAATAGTAGTCGGTTATCGAGAATGACCAAAACAGTTTGGGATGTATACCAAAAAGCTATTACTATTAATGCCAAAATTTATCATTTTCATGATCCAGAATTGATTCCTGTAGGATTACTCTTAAAAGCACAAGGAAAGAAGGTTATTTATGATGTTCACGAAGATGTACCCAAAGATATTTTGGATAAAACTTGGATTGCCAAGCCTTTTCGTCAAACAGTTGCCTGGATAATTAAAAAATTAGAAAATTTTGGAGCAGAATACTTTGACGCAGTTGTAGCTGCCACTCCATTTATTTGCGATCGCTTCTCCAAGTTGAATTGTCATGCAGTAAATGTCAATAATTACCCTATACTTTCCGAATTACACTTACCTGAGATAGATTGGTTGCAAAAAGAAAGAGCTGTCTGCTATGTCGGTGGAATTAACGATATACGTGGAATTCAGGAGATGATCGAAGCTGTGGGAAAAACAGATGCAAAGTTATTACTAGCTGGAGAGTTTTCAGACGTCAGTCAATATAACCAAGCAGTCACGATGCCTGGTTGGACTCAAGTGCAAGAGTTAGGTCAGCTAAACCGAATTGAAGTAGCCCAGACTTTAGCAAAATCCATGGCAGGACTGGTGCTATTTTACCCAAAGGCTAATCATATTAACGCCCAACCCAATAAAATGTTTGAGTATATGTCTGCTGGAATTCCAGTTATCGCTTCTAATTTTCCTTTGTGGCAAGAGATAGTTGAGGGTAATGATTGTGGAATTTGCGTTGATCCACTGAATCCCACAATGATCGCCGAGGCGATTCAGTGGATTATTGAACATCCCAGTGAAGCAAAGCGTATGGGGGAAAACGGTCGAAAAGCAGTAGAAAAAAAATATAACTGGGATGAAGAGTCAGAAATTCTCATAAAGCTCTATCAAGATTTGCTCTAAAAAAATGTGTGGAATTACCGGAACTATTTCCCAGCAGAAAAATGCCAATGAATTACTTTTAAAGGCACAAAAAGTGCAATTTCATCGTGGTCCAGATGCTCAGAATACTTGCCAACATCAAGTCAATCAATGGTATGTCGGTCTAGGGCATCAGCGCCTCTCTATTCTAGATTTAACTGAAGCCGGAAGTCAACCGATGGCTTCTAGAGATGGCAAAAGTTGGATTGTCTATAACGGAGAAGTTTATAATTACCAGGAAATTCGTAAAGACCTGGAAAAATTAGGACACCAATTCAGGGGACAATCAGATACAGAGGTTGTTTTAGCAGCACTAGAATATTGGGGGATAGAAAAAGCGCTAACACGTTTCAATGGAATGTGGGCTTTTGCTTGGTTGGATGGACGGAGTAACCATTTAATTTTTTCTAGAGATAGAGTAGGAATTAAACCTTTGTATTTCTTCTTAGAAAATGATTACTTGTGTTTCGCTTCAGAAGTAAAAACTATTTTGGCAATGACAGGGCGAAAGTTTGGGTTGAATTACCAGGTGCTCGGAGAATATCTCATCCAATCTTTGCAAGCAAGCTCTAATGAAACTTTTTTTGCTGGTATCCAGAAATTACCAGCTGCAAGCTACGGTGTAGTAGATCTATCTGCTGAAGTTCTGAGAATTGAGCTAAATTCTTATTGGAATCTGCCAGCACAAGATTTTTTAGAGCTTTCAGAAGCTCAATTAATTGAGCAAGTCAGAGAAACTTTTATTGATGCTGTACGCCTACGCCTGAGAAGTGATGTACCTGTAGGAGTTTTACTGTCTGGAGGAGTAGATTCTTCTTCAATTGCCGTAGTAATGCAAAATATCTTAGGGAAAGATGCTCAGTTAAACTTACTTTCAGCTGTGAGTAGAGATGCTCGATATGATGAGTCTCCCTTCATTGACATTATCAGCAAGCACTTAGGTTGTCCAACTCACAAAGTTGTCCTAGATTTTCAGCCAGAGCAGGCTTTTGATTACTTAGAGCAAGTATGCTGGTTTAATGACGAGCCTGTGGGTAGTTTTGCTAATGTAGCTCACTACTTATTGATGAAGCAAGCTCAAAGTTTGGGTATTACAGTCATCTTAAGCGGCCAAGGTGCAGATGAACTACTCTGTGGCTATAAGAAATATCTGGGGTTTTACATTCAATCTTTAGTTCGTTGCCATCAATACTTAAAAGCCGTTGAAGTTCTTTGGTCATTTTGGCGTCAAGGAACTATTTTAAGTCAGTTTTCTTGGGGTGAAGCCAAACGATACTTACCCCTTTATTTACAAGGAGCGGAATTGGATATTCGAGGTTCAAACCTCAAAGAATTTGCTCCCCCACGGGTCGGTTTAGGTTCTGAGATGACTGTTCAACAAAGACAATATCTAGATATTCAGAGGTTTTCAGTACCATCGCTACTCCACTACGAAGACCGAATGTCAATGGCGTACTCTAGAGAGATACGTGTCCCATTTTTGGATTATAGATTGCTCGAATCTCTAATTCCAATACCTATTGATATGAAAATGAACAAGGGGTGGACAAAGTATATTTTTCGTAAGTCGATGGAACCTTATTTACCTACTCAAATTACTTGGCGTAAAGATAAACAAGGATTTGTCAATCCTCAGGGTGAATGGTTAAAAAAAGACTTAAAAAAAGAAGTTATTAATTATTTTTGCGAAGACAGTTTGATTTTTACAAAAGGTTTGGTAAACAGAAATAATTTACTATTTAAATACGAAGCCTACTGTAAACAAAAGGGGAAACAAGGTAGTATTTGGCTCAAAGAAATTTTTAATCCGTTAGCATTAGAGATCTGGCTGAGAAAATTTGACACTTTTATCCTATAGATTTGTCAGCACATTTAATAATGAGTCCAATCTATACTAGACTACTAATATCTTCCTGATTTTAGGAGATGTTTTATGAAAATCCTTACCGTTGTGGGAGCGCGTCCACAATTTATCAAGGCAGCAGCCGTTTCCCGTGCAATTAGCCAGCATAACCAGAACCATCCAATCCAAACTATACAGGAAGTACTAGTTCATACGGGACAGCACTACGACTCGAATATGTCAAAGGTGTTTTTTGAACAAATGTACATTCCCCAACCAAATTATCACCTTGAAATTGGAGGACTTTCTCATGGGGCTATGACTGGGAGGATGTTAGAAAAAATTGAGGAAGTAATTCTCAATGAAAAGCCCGATGTTGTTCTCGTATATGGCGATACAAATTCTACTATAGCAGGTGCCCTAGCCGCAGTGAAGTTGCATGTTCCTGTTGCTCATGTAGAGGCAGGGTTGCGATCATATAATACACGAATGCCAGAGGAAGTAAATCGCGTTTTAACTGACCAGATTTCCCGTTGGTTATTTTGTCCTACCGAGACAGCAGTTAAAAACCTAGAGAGAGAAGGTATTATTGACCGTGAGCAAGCCTTGGTAAACAATGTAGGAGATGTCATGTATGATGCAGCACTGTTTTATCAGAAAATTGCTAAACCATCAAACATGATCGCTTCCTTGATAGACGAATTAAGAGGATCATTTTACGTAGCTACCGTTCACCGTGCAGAAAATACTGACGATCCAGTACATCTGAGTAATATCATGGAAGCATTAGAGACAATCTCTAAAACCACTCCAGTAGTTTTACCCTTGCATCCTCGTACTCGTAAGTTATTAGGTAGCCAAAATATATTCCATATTCGGATAATAGAGCCAGTCAGCTATTTTGATATGATTACCCTACTTTTCAAATGCAAGGGGGTTTTTACAGATAGTGGTGGTTTACAGAAAGAAGCATACTTCTTCCAAAAACCTTGTATTACTCTACGAAATGAGACAGAATGGGTTGAATTAGTCCAAAATGGATTTAATACCCTAGTCAAAATAAATTTAGATGATATCATCAAAGCGGAAAAACAAATAAATCTGAACAAACGAGACTATTCATTGCAGCTTTATGGTCAAGGTAATGCCAGTGAAACTATTATTAGTAAACTACTGGAAGGTTAATTGTCATGAATATCCTTTTAATTAATCATTATGCAGGGTCAAATCAACATGGAATGGAATATCGACCATTTTATCTTGCCAAGGAATGGAACAAATTAGGTCACCAAGTAACAATCGTAGCAGCTTCATTTTCTCATGTTCGTTCTGTTCAACCAACAATCACTAAAGATTTTACGGAAGAAGATATAGAAGGAATAAAATATATTTGGATCAATACTCCTTCTTACGAAGGAAATGGGTTAAAGAGAGTTATCAATATGCTAACTTTTATTGCTAAATTATTTAGGTATTCTTTGGATTTAAAGCAAAAAAATAATCCAGACATTGTAATTGCATCTTCAACTTATCCTCTTGATATTTATCCTGCTCTTTATATTGCAAATAGTAATCAGGCAAAGCTGGTTTTTGAAGTTCACGATTTGTGGCCATTGAGTCCTATAGAATTAGGTAAAATGTCTCGTTGGCATCCTTTTATTGTAGTAATGCAATGGGCTGAAAACTTTGCTTGTGTTCAATCAGATTATGTCGTATCAATGCTGCCGAAAGCGGCTAATTATATGCAAGAACATGGCATGAAAAAACACAAATTTAACTACATTCCTAACGGAGTTAACATCGACGAATGGAAAATTAGTCAACAATCCTTACCTGAACTACACCAGCAAGTCATTGATAAATTGCAGGAATCTGGCAAGTTTATTATTGGTTATGCTGGCGCTCACGGTTTGGCCAATTCTCTTTTCAATCTTATTGATGCAGCTAATTTGTTAAAAAACAAGCCAGTTGCCTTTGTATTAGTAGGACAAGGTGCAGAAAAACACAATTTACAACAAAAAGTTTTACAATTCGGTTTAGATAAGGTATTTTTATTACCTTCTATATCGAAACAATCTATTCCATGTTTCTTACAAAACATGGATGCACTTTTTATTGGTTTACAAAAACAATCACTGTTTCGTTTTGGAGTTAGTCCCAATAAATTAATGGATTATATGATGGCAGGTAAACCTGTAATTCATGCCATTGAAGCAGGTAATGATCTGGTAACAGAAAGTGGTTGTGGTATTTCCATTCCTCCTGAAGACCCAGTTGCTCTTGCTCAAGCAGTGGAGCAGATTATGAGTTTTCCAATCTCTAAGCTTACATCTATGGGAATAAAAGGAAAAAATTATGTCCTATTGCATCATGATTATCAAGTACTAGCACAAAATTTTTTACAATCTGTCACGGCAAACTTGACTAACAAAAGTTATGGAAATAAATTTAAAGTATTATAAAATACAAGACGCTAAATTTGGTGATTTAATTCAAATTAGCACTTTACATAAAAAAGAATTTTCAGACCATTTTTTGGGTAATTATTCTGTAAGTTTAATCAGAGACTTTTATGTTAACTTTCTGGGAATTTCTATTTTTATGGTTGCCGTTAATCAGGGAGTAGTTCATGGATTTTTGCTAGGAGGAAATAGTGGAAAATTAAATCAGGCAAAGAGTCAATTCCTTCAAAAGAACAAACTTCACTATACAATAGAAACAGTTTTAAGACCTCAAATATATTGGCAAGCGTTGAATAAAATCAAATCTATATATGCTGTGAATCAAGCAAAAACGTCGGAATTATTTGAGGTAGATGATAGAAGAGTGAGATTGTTATCGAGGCGCAGTTGGGGCCATTGGT
>JAAHHL010000810.1 GCA_010672185.1 Caldora sp. SIO3E6
TCCCTAGCAGAGTTAAGACAAGCAGCGGAAGTTGCTTGTAGGGAAAATTCTGATATCCATCATTTACCATTCTCGGTTACGCCAGAGCAGTTAATGGCAGCAATGGTTTCCACAACAACCCCAGTTGACAGAATTCAGGGGATTGTCGATTGCAAATTTTAGATTTTAGATTTACTCTTGCAAAAACCGACTATGATTATTGCTAAATCTCCGAAACCAACAAATATTACTCTTCCTGACCATACCCAGTTACCGGAGTCTGATGGTACATTTGTGAAAAATTTTCAAGAACATCCGCAAAGCGTTTTACTCACTGATTCTATTAGACCTGTCTTACAGCAACTTCACCCTGATGGACAGTATCGCATTGGTCAAGATTGTGGCATTTATTGGCGCTTAACTGAACCACCAGAAAAAGGTGCTGAGGCTCCTGATTGGTTTTATGTTCCTCAGATACCACCTCTACTTGATGGTGAGATGCGTCGGTCTTATGTCTTGTGGAAAGAGTACGTTGCACCACTGATTGTCCTGGAATTTGTCTCAGGAGATGGTTTAAAGGAAAGAGACAAAACCCCTCCTTCCTTTGATAACCAAGAAGAGAAACAGAAGGCTGGCAAATTTTGGGTGTATGAGCAAGCGATTCGAGTGCCTTTTTATGGTATCTATGAGGTACAAAAAGCTTCAGTAGAGATGTATCAATTAGTAGAGGGTCGCTATGAACTTCTAAGTAGTAATGAGCGGGGTCATTATCCCATCCCGTCTATGGGTGTGGAGTTAGGAATCTGGGAAGGAGAATATGACGAGGTAACACTTCCTTGGCTACGTTGGTGGGATAATCAAGGAAATCTTCTGTTAACTGGGGACGAACGCTCACAGCTATTAACCTCTCAGTTGGAGCAAGAACGACAACGAGCTGAACAAGAACAACAACGAGCTGAACAAGAACAACAACGAGCTGAACAAGAACAACAACGAGCTGAACAAGAACGACAACGAGCTGAACGACTAGCAGAGCGGTTACGCCAAATGGGAATTGACCCTAATGAATTGTAAATTAATTAAAGGACTAGCAACCACTAACTAGCTAACAATGAATCTAGATTGGATCACCCCAGCAGAGCGTCTGAGTTCACTACCCCCTTATGTATTTGCTCGTTTAGATGAACTCAAAGCCCGTGCTCGCGAACAGGGACTTGATTTGATAGACTTGGGGATGGGCAATCCCGATGGATCAGCACCTGAGCCAGTGATTGAAGCGGCGATCGCAGCTTTGCAAAATCCCGCTAATCATGGCTATCCGCCTTTTGAAGGTACTGCTAATTTCCGCCAAGCGATCACTAATTGGTACCATCGTCGCTATGATGTGGAATTAGACCCGGATAGTGAAGCTTTGCCCTTATTGGGTTCTAAGGAAGGGCTAACTCACCTTGCCCTAGCTTACGTCAATCCTGGTGATTTGATTTTAGTACCCAGTCCTGCCTATCCTGCCCATTTCCGGGGGCCCCTGATTGCTGGTGGTACGATCCACAGTCTGATGCTGAAGCCGGAAAATGACTGGCTAATTGATTTAGCAGCAATTCCCGATGAAGTGGCGAACCGGGCAAAAATTCTCTATTTCAACTATCCCAGTAATCCTACTACTGCCACAGCTCCACGGGAATTTTTTGTAGACATTGTTGCCTTTGCTCGTAAACATTCAATTCTGCTAGTTCATGACCTGTGTTACGCTGAACTGGCTTTTGACGGCTATCAGCCTACCAGCTTACTAGAAATTCCTGGCGCGAAGGAAATTGGTGTAGAGTTCCATACTTTATCGAAAACTTACAATATGGCAGGCTGGCGCGTTGGCTTCGTTGTCGGAAATCGCCATATTATTCAAGGGTTGCGTACCTTAAAAACCAATCTGGACTATGGTATTTTTGCCGCCTTACAAACCGCAGCAGAGACTGCCCTACAGCTGCCGGATGTCTACCTGACTGAAGTCCAAAGCCGTTACCGTCGCCGCCGAGATTTTCTGATTCAGGGATTGGCGGAATTAGGTTGGGATATTCCCAAATCGAAAGCGACAATGTATTTATGGGTTCCTTGTCCTGTTGGCACAAATTCCACAGACTTTGCTCTAGATGTGCTACAGCAAACTGGAGTAGTTGTGACTCCTGGTAATGCCTTTGGCGCTGGTGGAGAAGGCTATGTCAGAATTAGTTTAATTGCTGATTGCGATCGCTTAGGAGAAGCCCTCAGGCGGTTCAAGCAGGCAAATATTCGCTATCAAGCAGAAACATTAGTTTCTCAGTCATAATAAAGATATGGACACAAGGCAATAAATGAGCATAAATAATTTACAAGCATAAGACCACAGAAAACAACATGAAAACTCCAGACGTGTTAGCAGAGGTTCGATATGTAACCGATGTTAACGGAAATAAGACAGAAGTACTAGTTCCTGTAAGAGTTTGGCAAGCTTTACTTACTTCTTGGCAGGAGCTAATCTCTCAACTAGAAGATAAAGAAGACAGTGCCATCCTGAAGGAATGGTTAGAAAAACGGGCAGCAGGTGAAATAAAGATGGTTGCTTTAGAAACATTAGAACAGGAACTTATTACTGATGGACTCTTACCTAGTTGAAGTAAGTGAACAAGTTAGTAAAGAATGAGGATTTAAAAGCTCTAATGGAGAATTTTTAATTGAGAGGGAGTTAAATCAGTTGGCTAGTAGAACAACTCAAAAATTTTATTGCCTACCACCTACCACCTAACACACGCACCTACCTAAACCTAGTTTCTCTAGTACAATAGACAGTCCTAAGGAAACTGACAGTAGAAATACTGTTCCCAAAACCTTGATCACTAAAATTTGAGGTAAATTGTAGGTCAAGTCTGGCATAATCAAACTACTACAGGCAACAAAAATATGAACCAGAATGCCATTCAGACAAAAAATACCTAGACTGTATTTAGATAACAGGCGAACAATGGGAAGCAGTCTGGATGGTAATTGCTTTTCCTCAACAGTAGCCAAAGTCAAAAACCAAATCCCTGCACTGATTATGCAAGATAGCATGGCATACTCAAAGGGCAAAAGTTCTTTTCCTGTTAGGTGATGTAGCCAACTAGCTTCAGCAATCATCGTCAGAGAAGTCACCAGCAGCAAAACTATTTTTACAGGAGTTTGCACACTAGCTGATATTTGACGAAATACCTGCCAATTGCTAAATAAGTAAATACCTAAAGCCAGATAAACAAACCAATAAATTACAAAAGGACGTTGGACAAGGCGTAAAAAATCGGAAAATTGGGTTCCTAAATTGCCTTGGAGGGAATAATCAATAGCGACAAAGGCAAAACCTTGTAGGAGAATGGCGAGCAGTAGATTGCGCCACTGTCGAAAGTAGGGATTGAGGTAGATAAATAATAATGATAATTGTAAAATAACTAACAGGTAATATGCCCCAGCAAAGATTCTACCGGTTAGGACTAATTGGCAAATTTCTCCAAGAATTTCGGTAATTGGCTTACCGAGAAACTCTTCTTTAATCAGAACTAGCACTGCTGCTGTAAAAAACCAAAAGCAAGTGGGAATGGCCAAACGAGTCAAACGCTTTTTCAGCCAATCGTAGTGAGTTGCTTCTGGTTGTCTTTGTAAACTTTGTTCCCCTAAGAAAAAAGAGATAGTAAGAAAAACCGGCACACAAAATCTTAAAGGAGCAAACAGGATATTGAGGGTTGATTCTAGGTTAACGTAGCTCTGTTGCGGGACTAAAATACCGTGAAACGAAACTACAGCTACGATGCTAATCGCCTTAAGTAGATCTAAAGGAAATATTCGTTCTCTAGTCAAATCGCTATTGTTGGACAAACTTAAGCCTCTTCTTTGACCAATTATCAATTATAGCAGTTGCCAGGGCGGTTAAGACATTCTCAGGTAAGGCAAGTTAACAAGGGGCTGCCATCCCCTTGTCCTAATCACCTTGGCGGTTGCTATATCATTGGACTTTGGACAAAAAGGGAATAAGCCTATCAATATTGGTCATGCTTATTCGG
>JAAHHL010000811.1 GCA_010672185.1 Caldora sp. SIO3E6
TAAACAAGAACAGGCATAGGCAGGACGTGTTGAAGGTACAGTGATGCCCAGACAAAAGAGTAATAGCGTAAATGATAAAGACTTTAAGTGTTTGCGTAGAAGTAGTTGAGTCATGAGGATTTACCCGTAAAACATTCAGGAGTTATACCAAATCAAGTTTAGGAACCCCCGTTTAGAAAAAGCTGTGCAAGCAGGGGAGGCTGGAGAAGAAAAATCTCATTGATGATAATGGGGTTTGGCAAGGTGGATTTGGTATTATACATACTCAATATTTAACTCGCTCCCAAAAAGATTTCAATAATGTCTATTACTCAATAAACTCTCTTTTGAGTATGGGGGAGTTGCTCCATTGAACTTATTCAGCAGACCCTACGTAAACTCCCTAGTAATAGCACAATTTCATTAATTGCTTGACGTTGGATTGCTGCTGGCTGCTCGGTGCGATTGACCATTACACTGAATACCAGTGATTGATAGTTTGGTAGATCTAAATAACCAGAAAGGGCAGAAACACCAGTCATGCCACCAGTTTTGGCTTGTAGATTTCCTTGTAAGGGTGTATCTTGAAAGCGATGCTTTAATGTACCACTGACACCAGCAACCGGCAAAGATGCTCGATAGACCTCTGCCTCTGGTGTTTGTGCCATTAGTTTTAGAGTTTGGACGATCGCTTCTGGACTTACTCGGTTGTGGCGAGATAGTCCTGAACCATCAGTGATAAAGTAGGTTTCCGGATCAACTCCCAATGCTGTTAAACTCTGTTGCAGTGCAGCTATCCCAGAATCAGCATTTGATTCAGCTCCAAAGGTATTAAACAAGGCTTCGGCGTATAAATTATTGCTATCTTGATTAATTGGTATTAACCAATCTCCTAGATCAGATTCCACTGCTGCTAATTCTGTCTTTGGTTCTATGGTTTGAGGACTAGTTACTACTAAAGCCTGATTAACGGTAATCCCGACCTCTGCCAGGATTTGGCGAAAAGAGTCTAAGAAATAATCAGCAGGGTTAAGAATCGCTAATGCCCAGATGTCAGGTTCAGCATCAACCGCCATCTGACCTGTAATTTGCAATACTGGTTCCCCCAAAACGCCAAGAATCTGGATTGATGAGGGGGTTCCGGCGGCGGCTGTCGTGGTCTGATTTTCTACTTGCCATTGACTGCTAGCTATGGTGTCATCCCAACTAAGCTGTAATGGTTGACCTAGTTCTTGCGGCATCAGTCTGAGAATAGCAGCATTTTCGTTGAGGATTAGGCTATTGACTGGTGCGCCATAATATGTATAAATATCTGACCACTCCCAGGTCGGATGAATTGCCGGTTCCTTAAAGTAACCTTCTTCGACAATTAGCTGCTCTACCCTACGCACTCCTCTGCCTTTAAGCTGTTGTGCCAAATCTTTTAATTCAGCAGTAGTTAAGCTAGGGTCTCCTCTTCCTACCACCTGCAAAGAAGCCAAGTCAGGAATTGTACCAGTACTGAAAACCGATGTCCTAATAGAAAACTGCTCACCTAACTGATGTAGTGCAGCAGCAGTTGTCAGCAGCTTAGCATTGGATGCTGGGGTAAAGTAACGCTCTCCTTCATGGCTGTAGAGATGAGTTGAGCTGGATAGGGGTTCCACCAAAATACCCCAACGCGATCGCGCAAATTCGGGACGCTCTATCACCTCTGTAATTGCTGCATCTAACTGCTCTACACAAATGCCTTGAGAAGTTTCTGACTGTTTAGGTTCCGTTGGAACTGGTTCTGCAACAGCTGGCAGTTCCCCAGTTAGCTGAGCATTAATTAGTAATATCAGAAAGACGAGCCAGGAAGCAAACCTCCCCTGCGTCTCCCTAAGGATAGAAGGCAAGAGGCAGGAGGCAAGGAGGTTAGGAGTCTCCCAAGATGGAAGTATATTTTTCATTTTTTGCTTGCTTAACCCTAGGTAATTTCTGAATTTATATTATTAAAAATGTTCAAAAACTCAGAAACTTCTAGATAGTCAATGTAAGCATATACATGCTGATGCACTACCTGCAACATATACTTGATAAAGTCTAACAAGCTCGACAAAATTTTAATGATAAAATCTTTCAAATCTTTTTTCTCTAAATCAGGCTTTTCTTTTTGTAGTTCGACAACTATTCGATCTGCATATGTTTCAACTTCAGCCTCATGATTTCTTTTCTCAGGCTGTTGATTGTCTGATTGGTTCTGCGCAATTATCTCTTCAATCCTTGATTTTACAATATTAGCTATGGTCTTAATTGACAATTGGGATGGATCTTCATGTCCTTGATAGTGAAAGATCAACTTGGCTATCAATTCCGATAATTCATCAATTAAAAAATGCTCCAATTTAGTTTCTACAGGTTGATAATATCCAACCTGAAAACTAACTTCCTGCGGACGTACATGTTGATAGTTGGTCTTACGACTCAAAAATTTAAAGAAGTCAATAAAAAGGTTAATTAATATATTTGCTTTAATGGCAGGTTCATAAAAAGTTCGGGCTTTTTCGATCAGGCTTTCTTCCCAGCCATGAGGCACCAAATCCAGTGCATTCCAAACGCGATTAGTTACCGCACCAAGTTGGCTGTCATAATACTGAGCAAATTCTAAATTCCCCGTGGTAGGCCCGGCAAATGGCGTAACTGACAAAGTAGCAATATTTTGCTCATCCCATTTTGACCGTTGATCACTTAACGATAAGGCAAAGACGGGTGATAGAGCACCTCCTAGACTGTGACCACACACGTTGATTAAGACTGGCTTGGTGGCAGTTCTGGTTAACTCATTTAAGTATTCTATTAGTGACTGACCTTCAGATTGCATTTCGCAGAGAATTTTAAGTCCCTTGCTAGTGCCTGCTGAGATTCGTATATCTGATGTTTGATCTTCAGGAGCATTCCATGGTTGACCGTTATTCCAGGGCTTAGTTTGATTAACTTGAAGGTCTTCTACCAGCCAACCGTACAATGAGATGGGATTTGTCCCTGCAATAGCAATGATATAGGAGTCAGACTCATGAGCATCCTGAGATTTGACCACGAACATGGCATTATCAGCAACTTTTCTTGATGGATTGTGTTCAGAAACAACCGGACCCCAGACAATTTCCCATGTTCCAATTAATGTCTGCATATCTGGATTTGAAAAAATTGCTTTAAGTCTTTCGCTGGCAAGTTTTTGCAGCTCAGCTTGAGTACCATGCATGAGCATACAAACATTAGCAGCATAAGCCATACAAAAGGAGACTTGTTCTGGGCTATTGTACTTAGTCATAAAATCATCACATTTAATGAGCAACCAACTAAATTATAGGTAATATTATCTCATTGCATCAAATATCTCAAAAGATGGCAGTACAGCTTGATTAAAAATTAATGTAGCGCCGTTGTTTAATTGAACAATATCCATCAATCCTTGTCGTTTCATTAAGTTTAAGTTGTGTTCGTTAATCCCTGTCGAATTTCTTGACGAAGCTTCATGAGCATTTTACCAAGTTGATTCTCACCAGTTTTATCCTGACCGCAACCCCAGAAGTAATCTCTATCGGAGTCTTCGACAATTAGTTCTTCGCCAGTACTCAGCAAAATTTTTTGAATGTCGGTATGGGTAAGAAACTTTTTCAGAAGACCTCGCCACATCACCTGTAGCTTCCTCTGCTCCCAGTCAGGACAAAGTGTATGAGTGGAATCGCGCCCTATTGCTGCTGCTTCCATCGGTGTTTGGACGTCTCGAATTACGGAGATTAATTTTTCATCCTTAGTACCGACAAATTTTTGGGCTTGGTAGTAATGCTCCACTGTCGGCCAATATAAACCCTCTACCTGAATAGGGTGAGGGGAAAAGTTGGAAAAACAGCCATAGGGTTCGTCAACCTTATAAAAATAAATCGTCATCACAAACATCTGGTGGGTGCTATTGTCTCACGGGGTAAGCCGCAATTTAAAATTACGCGGGGTGTGGGGTGTGGGATGTAGGGTGTAGGGTGTAGGGAAAAAGAATAAAGCTGATAGGAATTGGACTTTGGACAAAAAATCTATATTCG
>JAAHHL010000812.1 GCA_010672185.1 Caldora sp. SIO3E6
TGGCTTTAAGGCTCTAAGGTTGGAGGTAGTGTTTCTGTCATTCGTAGGGGGCGGCGTGCCGCCCGTGTGGCGGCTCCTAAGAAACACTGTTAACTGTTGACTGTTGACTGTTGTCAGATGAGCTGCTACCTACTTTCAAGAAATAAGGCAACAGGCACAAGAAGAACCAGAAAAGGTCATTACTTCTAGAGAATCACAAATGCTGTGTGATCTTGTTCACACCGGAATCTTTAAAAAAAATAAAGGGAGTTGGTAAGCCAAAACAAAAAATTTATACTGACTACGATGAATTCCAATACTATCCTAAAAATGTCGAAGCTTAATCACAAACAAATATTCAACCTCCTAATCAAAGAACTCAATGAAGTTTATCAATACAATGAGGAGGATTTGAAGTATTTATCTAAAGATTTTTTAGACGCGCTTAACTACGATAGTTCTGGATTGAGAAAGTACTTGTTTGAGTACGCTTTTAAACAAGATGATGATCAAATTAATGCCACCGAACAGTTTGTACTAGACTGGATAGATGATGTCTGGGTTAAAAACAATGGAAATCAAGAGTTATATCAGAAATTTCTCCAGGACTTAAGAGGAATCCCACAAGAGTTTGACCTATACGAAAAAGAGCCGTCTACCGCAGCAAGCTCAAACCTATTAAATTTTGAAGCCTTGGCTTCAGAACTCCAGCAGGTCAACCCTGATTTTGATGATAAATTCCTGATTTTAGCGTGGTTATTCTACGAACCAGAATTTTTGTTACGGGATTGTGAAAACTACTACTTCCTGGCAGATGACGGAAATGTGGATACCAGTGAAAAGTCTTTATTAGACTGGATTAAAACTGAATGGGTTGACAAAGAAGGAAATTCCGAGTTAGCAGACGAGATTGCTGCCCATTTGGCTCAGAAGGCAATGGAAGTTGCAGCCAAGCGTTTCCGCAATTCCTACTCCAGATTAGGGTAGGAAGCTGTTATTCATTAAAGCTAAAGGAGGAAAAATGTCGTCAGAACAAGACAAAAAAAGGGTTGTTGTTCTCCAAAGTGATGGAGATTTTGGTAGCCTTCCCAGAACTTTATCTGGAAGCAGACCAAAGAAGAAAAGAAAAAAGCAATCAAGAGTACTTAAGCCTTTCGAGAAAGCTGTCCGAGATCTGGCTAAAAGGCAAGCTGAGGCGACTTCAGAGTATATTGAAAGACATGAAAGGTCTAACCGAAAAAAGAAGGATGGATGGATTAAGGATTTTCCCAAGAACTACAGTAAATCAATGTCAAAATTGTATGGGAGCAGTTCTCCTCTGGGTCTGATGGGTGTAAATTACAAACTCTTTTGAATAGAAGGATTTTCATGCATGGTGGTGAAAAAATTTTTTTCATAGGGACTGCCTCCTGCCTCCTGCCTCCTGCCTCCTGCCTCCTGCCTCCTGCCTCCTGCCTCGGAGCCTTGTTTCTTCAGAGTATTGGGCATAGAGCAGCTTTCTGGTCTAATCTGTGGTAGGTATTTGTTTAAAATTTTGAGGAGAGACAGTTGGAACGGACATTTCTCATGATCAAGCCAGATGGCGTACAGCGCTCTCTTGTGGGTGAAGTGATCAGTCGCTTTGAGACAAAAGGCTTTACTCTGGTTGGACTAAAGCTGATGAGTGTTAGCCGTGAACTTGCTGAGCAGCACTATGATGTTCACAAAGAAAGACCTTTTTTTGGCAAGTTAGTGGATTTTATTATTTCTAGTCCTGTGGTGGCAATGGTCTGGGAAGGTGAAGGTGTTGTGGCTTCCGCCAGAAAGATTATTGGAGCCACCAATCCTCTAACTGCTGAACCAGGTACAATTCGTGGTGATTATGGCATAACTATTGGTCGTAACCTAATCCACGGTTCAGATGCCATAGAGACAGCACAGAAGGAAATTAGCCTCTGGTTTAAGGACGAGGAACTCGTTAGTTGGCAACCTGCCTTAAATACTTGGATCTACGAGTAATACCAAATCCGGTTTTGTAGAGACGTGCCATGGCACGTCTCTACAATGTAGAACTACTTTATTTCCTGGGACAAGCTAGACTTTCCCTAGTTGAAATACCAGTTACAGGATTAACACCACTGGCTCGTTGACACATCAGAGAAACTTGATAACGGTCAATAATGGCATCAGTAAAGTCAGCGCCAGTGATCTCGGCATCGTATAAGGTAGTACTAGTTATAGTTGCTTCAGTCAAAATAGCATTAGTCAAGTTAGCTCGGTTCAAAGTCACTCTGTCTAGCAAACTATTAGTGAGGTTCGCTCCTGACAAATTGGCTTCTAGCATCATGCCCTTGGTAAAAATCGAGTTACTCAGGTTCGCTCCTTGGAAGTTAGTTCCGATCATCTTCGCTGCGGCGAAAACTCCTCCCACTAAGTCAGTATAGGAGAAGTCGCGATCGCTAACATCGCTATAGGTATAATTAACAGTTTTCGCCTGAGCATAGGCAGGAGCCGCACTTAGCATTACCCAAAACCAAGCGAGACTCACAACCAGAACGAGTCCCAATAAACGTAGAATCAAAGTCTTAATCACCATTCCCAAACAACAAACAACAAACAACAAACAACAAATGACAATTCTTAATTCTCAATTCCCACTTCCCTATCTAACCAATCTTGACCAACCCTAATCGTTAATTCAGACCTAATATCACCAGTAGAGGAGGCTTCTACTTTACCCAGTCCTAAAACTTTTTTGAGAGCAGCTGCGGCTTTCAAGTCCCCTTGTTGGACAATAATCTGAGTTTGGCGCAGTTGGTCAGGCCAGTCTTTAACGAAATAAACGTTATAAAATTCTTTTTGAGCTAAATATTGGGCAATGCGGTTACTAAGTTCCGGGTCATCAGTAGTATTTTGAATAGCGATGCGTACCTGATTAGGAGAACGGCGACTATCAGTTTGAGCTTGCTCGGAAGTTTTCTGGAAATATTCCCGTACCACTCTGTCTCTTCCTAAAGGGTCCATTAGCCAGTAGCTAGCTTCGTATTCATCCTTAAGGCTAAATCTACCAGGCAAAAGCACCATTTTGAAGTCATCTTGCTCTAGCTCCAGGCTAAAACCCACCAGCGCTAGTATTTCTTCTAAACTGAGATTAGTGTCGATATACTGTTGCATGATCCGGATTAATTTAGGCAAACGAGGCAACACAGTAGGACTTGCTAGACGCTGTCGCAAAGCTTTGAGGAGTACTTGCTGCCGCTGTACTCGACCAATATCACCATTTTCCTTGCGATAGCGAGCAAACTGCTCTGCTTGATCCCCGTTTAAGGTTTGCCAACCCTGCTCCAAATCGATTTCTAAATTTTGATAGACATCGGTGTATTTCATAGGTTGGGGTACAAAAACTTCAATACCACCCACAAGATCTACCAATTCCCGAAAAGCATCAGTAGTAACCCGCACATACCGATCAATCGGCACATCGTTGAGAGTACGGCTGACAACCCTTGCGGCTAAAGCTGAGCCACCTTCAACATTGGCATCATTAATCTTAGCCAGTCCAACTCCCGGAATTTCTACTCTAGTATCCCGTGGAACCGAAAGCATTCTCACAGATTTATCCGTAGGGTCTAGCTGCAAGAGTAGTATAGTATCACTACGACCAGCCAAGGCTTCTGAGGAACCCTTAGGGGCATCCATAACTCGGTCTATTCCCATCACGAGGATATTAACGGGTCGTGCTAGGTCATACTGAAAGTTACGACGCCATCCGCCACCCTCAGAACCTATTTCTTGATTAGGTACGATTAACGGCGACAAAGGGGTAACTAGAGCCAAGGTTGCTCCTAAAGCAGCAGAAATCATTGCTGTCAAGACAAAAGCACCACTCCAAAAAAACCACCGAATAAACGGGAGATTGTTGGGATTGCCTCTACTGGAGTTGGTATGAGAGTTCTTCCCTCTACCGGTTGTGGGTGGTGGTTGTTGTGATGAAGCAGAGTCATGATCAACAACAAAGACACCAGTATTGCCATTTTCTGGGGAATTGCTAGAAACATTAGTATATTCAACA
>JAAHHL010000813.1 GCA_010672185.1 Caldora sp. SIO3E6
TGGCAAGTAGATTGAAGTGTCTTGAGATCTGCTCTGGAGCCGGAGGCATGGCTCTGGGTATTGAAAGAGCAGGATTCCATCATCTTGCTGCTTATGACAACGATGCCCATGCCCATGCAACATTGATGCACAATCGACCCCATTGGAACCCACAATTATCTGATATTAGGTCGCTTGATCTAGACTGGTATCAAGGAGTAGATCTGTTTGCGGGAGGTGTACCTTGTCCACCATTTTCCATTGCAGGAAAACAAGAAGGAGCACAAGATGAGAGGGATCTATTTCCTGATGCTCTGAGGCTAATAGAGCAAGTACAACCAAAAGCTGTTATGTTGGAGAATGTCCGTGGATTCTCTGGTAAGAAGTTTGCTGACTATCGGACTGAGCTGCTAAGGCAAATGTCGCTTATGGGATTTGTCGTAGATTGGAGGGTGTTAAATTCCTCTGATTATGGTGTTCCCCAATTACGCCCCAGATTTATTCTCATTGCACTTCAACAAGAGTACGCACCTTTCTTTACATGGCCTGAGGGTTCAACCCATTGTCCAACCGTTGCGGATACTATAGGTGACTTAATCAAAGAGTGTGGATGGTTAGGAGCAGAAAAGTGGATTTGTCAAGCACAGTCCATCGCACCAACTCTAGTAGGAGGTTCTAAAAAACATGGTGGAGCAGATCTCGGTCCTACCAGAGCAAAAAAACAATGGGCGGATTTGGGAATAGATGGTAAGGGAATTGCTGATGCGCCACCTAGTGCCATAGATCCGCTTGACAAATTACCTCGATTAACAATCCGTATGGTAGCTAGACTGCAAACATTCCCGGATGACTGGATTTTCCAAGGGGGCAAAACAGCACAGTATCGTCAGATTGGGAATGCGCTTCCTCCTCTAGTATCGCAAGCAGTTGCAGGGGCGATTAAAAATGCCTTAGCAAAAGTTGATTCATCCAAGTATAAGCAGCTCGCATTTTTGTGAAAGGCAACAGGCAAGATGCCTGTTCCACCTTTTTTTAGAATAGCAGAGTGGGCTCGAATAGGGCACACTTTGATTTTGACTGTTTCCCCAAACTCCCACATTTGATAATTTGATAAAGTTATGTAAATCCGGATACTGTAGTGAAAATCTTACCTCGAACTTCTCTGGGAACGTTAGGCTTAGTTATCGGAGGCTCGCTCACCTTGATGGGTTTTATTGCCTACGCTACTGAACAAGCCACATTGAATCTAGTAGGATTCTTCTATGGGATTCCTTTGTTACTGGGAGGTCTTGCCCTGAAAGCTTCGGAGTTAAAGCCTGTAAACTTCAGCCAGCCAACAACTCCTGCTGTAGAGGAACTGCGAAAGAGCCAAGCAACCCCCACTCAAAACCAAATCCGCGAAGACGTAATGCGGTATCGTTATGGTCAACAAGCTCATCTTGATGAATCCCTGGAACGTCTAGGATTGTCACCTACAGATGAGGAAAGACCTGTACTGATAGGTTTACGAGAGACTGAAGTAGATGGAGCCTATACTCTGGTGCTGGAATTTGCCTCACCTCTAATGGATTTGGAGACTTGGCAACAAAAGCAGGAAAAGATTGAGAAGTTTTTTGGCCCTGGTATCCGAGTAGATTTAACACAACCTGAGGAGGAGCAGGTTGATGTGGCGATGATTGTAGCACCCCAATAAGGGGTGTGGGGAGGGTGGGGAGTGTGGGGGGACAAGGAGGACAAGGAGGACAAGGGGGACAAGGGAGACAAGGGAGATAAGGGAGATAAAGAAGAATTCGATACAGCGCTTTGCGCTCTAACAAGTACAGTAGATAGATAAAAGTCCCCCTTTCTAAGGGGGATTTAGGGGGATAGAAATGTACCACATAGCAGAGCAAACTGCTGTATACCAATTCCCAATTCCCAATTCCCAATTCCCCATTCCCCATTCCCCATTCCCAAAGAACAAACAACAAACAACAAACAACAATTCTCCCTACTTTTCTAACCGGACAACATACCACTGTAGATACTCTCCAGGCTCGACATCTAACTCACAGGAACTTTCCATCAAGTATTTAGCTTGCTCTTCCACAGAAGTCAGATGTTGTAATTCTCTGGGTAAATCTTCCTGCCTAGCAGCTAAGATTACTTTGAGTTTTTCCAGTAGTTCCGCTGCTGTCAGAAAGACCTCTGGCTGGTTGGTTTCGAGAACGACATAGGCATCCTCTTGGAACATAATTGGGTCTGGCATAATCGATTCCTGAGTTTGGCTAAGCTTGTTATAGCAAAATGCAGAGGGCAGAAGGCAGAGGGCAGAAGGCTCCAAGGGAAGAGATTGACTGGTAAAGGTTTGCTGCATTTTGCGTTGTCCTAACCGCCTTGGCGATTGCTATATCTGCAAAAATAAGGGTTCCTAATCCAATAGTATATAAACTTAGAGCTCAAAATCATTGGTTAATTTCATCCAATCTAGAATAATCTTCAACAAACATGGCCGATAAATTTACAAAGGGTGGACAGGAGGCTTGGTTCCATGATCAAGGACACTGGGGAGGCTTTTTTCATACTTACGATAGTTTCCAAGTCGCTGGTTCAGACGAACAACCACGTAAAATTCATATTTTTCTGCCACGGGACTATGAGGTGAGTCAGGAAAATTACCCGGTAATTTATATGAATGATGGTGATACTGCTTTTTTTCCAGGAGGAGCCTATGATAAAACCTGGAATATGGCTCAGGTAATAACTAGGCTGTATCTGAGGAGTCAGATTCGTAAGGTAATAGTGGTGGCGATTTGTCCCCTTAACCGAGATTATGAATATACTCATGCCCCTGTATGGAATCATGATTGGGGTGGTTTGTATAACTATGCTAAATACCTAGCTTATTCAGTAAAAGGGTTTATTGATGACAACTACAGGACTATTCCCGATGCCGACCAAACGATGATTTTAGGTTCATCCCACGGTGGATTAGCTGCTTTTTATACTGCCACCCAATACCCTGATCAATTCCGCTGTGTGGCAGCACTTTCTCCCTCATTTTGGGTAGGTTTAGATTCAACCATAGATATTTCTCTATTTGAGTTTTTTGGTCCTTTTAGTGGTCACCTTAAGGAGTCAGAACTGATAGCTACTGCTTATCCAACCCTGCAAAATCCCCACCAGCGCTTAAAAATTTATTTGGACTGGGGTTTAGTACGAGAAGGTGGCTTTCATAATACTTTTATTGAAGAACGTGCTACCGCCAGGGGTCGTGAAATGCAGGAACTATTAGTGCAAGACTTTGGTTATCAGGAAAACGAAAATCTATTTGTTGTAGAAGATATTATGGGACAACATACTGAAGAATCTTGGTCTGAGCGGATGGAGAAAGTACTAAGTATCTTTTTTTGTATTTGAGAAGTATAGCATAATTCAAAATTCAAAATTTGCCTCGCTTTGCTCACCATGCTACGCAAACAAAATTCAAAATGAGCATGTTATATGATGTCATCATTGTCGGTCTTGGAGCAGTGGGAAGTTCTACTGCTTATCAACTTTCTGCAACGAATAAAAAAGTTCTGGGAATAGACCAGTTCCAACCTCCCCACACCCTCGGTTCTTCCCATGGTGATACCAGAATTACTCGCCAAGCTATTGGTGAGGGTCGGCATTATGTACCACTTGTACTTCGTTCTCACCAAATCTGGAGAGAACTAGAATCAAAAGCTAATACTGAGCTTTTTCGAGCTTGTGGTGGTTTAATTTTTGGTACTAATCTCAACAACGCACCAGTTCATGGTTCTTCCTCCTTTCTGGAGGTGACAGTTACTGCCGCCAAGGAATTTGGCATTGAGCACCAGATTCTTGATTGTCAAGAAATGCAAAAACGATATCCGCAGTTTCATTATCAAGGAACAGAGATTGGCTATTTTGAGCCAGGTGCAGGACTATTGAAGCCAGAAAAATGTATTGAAACTCAACTCAAGTTGGCCAAGGAAAATGGTGTAGAGTTACAACTAAATCAAAAAGTAGTCAGTATTGAACCTAATTCTAACAATGATG
>JAAHHL010000814.1 GCA_010672185.1 Caldora sp. SIO3E6
TAAGTACAAGCAAACTCAGGATAAATTTTAAGGGCTCGGTTGTAGTCAGCGATTGCTTGGTCTATTTCTCCTTTGTTAGAGTAGGCAAACCCACGGTTGTTGTATACAACAGCATCCTTAGGATTAATTTTAACGGCTTGGTTATAATCAGTGATTGCTTGGTCTAATTCTCCTTTGTCAGAGTAGGCAAGCCCACGGTTGTTGTAGACAAAAGCAAACTCAGGATTAATTTCGAGGACTCGGTTGTAGTCAACAATTGCCTTATCTAGTTTCCCTTTGTCGTAGTACGAATTTCCGCGATAGTAGTAAGGTGCATAGATGACAGGATCATGCACAGTTGCTTGCTCAGCATCCGGTACAAATTCTAGCGCCTTGGTAAATCTCGCGATTGCACCTTCATAATCCTCTGCTTCATATCTGACTAAGCCAATAGTCAACAGCATCAGGTAGCTCATTTCTTCTGAGAGTTGAGTCTGAATCTCCAAACTATGCAGCTTGTCAATCGGCTGAATTAATGGTTTTGTTTGAACTGGAGATAAGCAACGCAGTTTTTCAGAGACTTCAAAATTAACAGTTACTTTGACATGGCTATCCGTCTCTTGATACCAACCCCACAGCACAATGTCTGCATGATACTTTTTCCTTTTAGCATGAGCAACCTTACTACCTTCTTGTGCCGTAATTTCCTCGTTTAGCGCCTGAACCTTCACATCGTTGTATTCTGCTAAGGCTTTTTCAAGTTGGCTGATAATCTCCTCTTCTACTCCCTGATCTTTGGATTGCAGGCTCTTAAAGTTTGCAACTAGCACCACAACCTGATTTTCTTGAAGGTTATGCTGATGATACCAAACCCCAACATTCGGCACTATCAACAATGCCACGGCAAACAAGCTAAGGAGAGTCAATCGCCTCTTCTTCTTCTTCTGGCTGTGTCTCTTATTCTGGCTGTCGTGCTTAACAGACGGGGCTCTATTCCCACTCCTATCAATCCGGCTCCGCTTTGCCACGGTGGTTAGCCAACCTAACCATTGAGTAACCCTAGAGAAAATAGATTGTAGCGAAGAGCTTCTGAGTTCCCTGCTCCCTGTTCTTTGTTCCCTTGTTTCTTGAGATGTTATATTTAGTTTTGCTAGCATCTCAAAAGCAAAAGCACTGGCATGTTGAGAAGCTTTCTCCTGTCTGATGTCTTCCGGTTCTACCGAATCATCATTTTTACCCTCAATTAAATCGGAAATACCCCGAATCACGACCGCTGGTATATTAGGATGAGCAAAAGCTGCACTCAAGAAACCGAATCCTTCCATCTCAACAGCGATCGCGTCGTTATAACTTTCCTTCAGGAATTGGAAAATAGCTGATTTTCTGGAGGCAATCACCTTTTCTCCAGCAACAATGGGAGCGACAAACACCTTAGATTGTTGTAACCACTTCTCTTGTTTTGCCTCAAATTTAGCTCTCTGAACCAAGCTATAGGCAGACTTTCCTGCTTTAGGGCGGGTAAAAAACCCCTCTTGCCCTGTTACTTTTCCTGACTCATACTTGTAAACTTCTGTCGCTACCACTACATCCCCAATAGCAACATCCTTGATGCCTCCAGCAATTCCGACAAACAAGATAATGTTAGGCTGAAAATAAGCGATCGCTCGTTCTACTTCTGCCGCTGCCTCGGCATTACCTGCCCCTACCTCAGCAATGCCAACTTTCCATTCCTGTCCTTTCGCAACAAATTTCCCTTGCTGGTAAACAGTTCCCAGGGGATGCACCTTTTCCTCTAACTCTATCAAACGGTTGCGGACAGCCTGATATTCAACAGGCAGGGCAGTAAGTATTACTGCAAGAGGCATTGGCTAATCCTTTGTATGGTTTACCATTATCCAAATATCTATTATTTTACCTGATACTTTAGACTGACTCTTAAGGTGAGCGGGTTTAGCGTACAGAGTCTAAAACAGGCTAGAAGCCTGTTCCACAGTTCCAATTCTCAATTTCAGTGCGATCGCATACTGATTTACCAGGTTTGTAAAATAATTTACCTCTAATGTGAATTAAATTGCACCTATTGTAGGGGCGGGTTTAGGGATAACCTATAACATTTGACCCGAATATTGGGATCAAAACCCGCCCCCAACACTATCCCCAGGTTATTGTTAGGGCGGGTTTTGTATTAAAATTTTTGTGAGCCATTAACCTAACCCTTTACCTTAAAACTTCCCAGCTAAAACCTGAGCAACCCTCAAGTTTAACCCTGGAAAAGTAGGAGAAGATATTGCCATTTTTCCAGTCAAGACTCTCTCATCATAGCGTCCTTCATTTAACTGGCAAATGGTGATTTTTCCCTCCAAAGGATCGACAATCCAGTATTCAGGAATTTCCAACACACTGTTTGGTTAGAAAACATAGATACTGGCGGGCGCAAGCATTCATTGGTGTCAACTTAAGCCTAGACGTAGCTGACTAGCTGGATTCCCCAACTCACCTTGGATTCAAATCCAAGGCTAATAGCTGAAGTCCATTAAAATGGACTAAATCCTTCGGCTTCACCTTACGTTTAGTCATCTTTAGATGACTTGAGCTATTAGCCGGTCGTTTAAACGACCGGCGGGATAAGGGTTTCACCTTAAGTTGACACCAATGGCAAGCATTGCGCCCCTACATTAAGAATATTATCCCAATGTAGCCGGAATTGATATGATGCCCAACCTACAGTTTTAGCCTTGCCGCACCACTAAGACTTGTTCAAAAAGATTAATTATTGACTATGATACCAAATCCAGTATCGATATATCCGCTATTCCCACATTGTAGAGACGTTTCATGAAACGTCTCTACAGGGATTTCACGGTTTGCTCAAAACGGCGCATTTCCAGAAAGATTTGGGAGGCAAAAATGAGTAAATTTCAGTTATTCGATTCTGTTAATTTAACAGAAAAAACTACTCTCACAGATGGAGGAATTGCACCTCCAGGAACCAAAGGCATAATTGTGGAGGTTTTTCAAGGAGGTGAAGCTTATTTAGTTGAATTATTTGGTGGATGGGTTAAAGCAGAAATTGGTGGTGATTTTGTTCCAGCTAACCAGGAGGAATCTGACGCTTTTATGGAAACTCTTGGTGTAGAAACCATTTATCCCCATCAGTTGCAATTAGTTAAATCTGCTCGTGAAGTGATGGAAGTGCGATCGCAAATCTTGTAGGTTGGGTGTGTCACGGCACTACACCAGAGAAGAGCGTATCTCGTTTCTTAGAGAAATCGACTAGTTACACGACCTAGAATAAGCTGGGGCTCAACCCACCCAAAACTGCGGCTATCGGTACTCTGGGATGGATTGTCACCTTGAACAAAACAAGCTCCATTTTGCTCAACCGCAATCACTCGCTTGATTAACCGAATATCTCGTCGATCAGGAGGTATAATAACTACCACATCATCTGAGGCAGGGAGCGATCGCCGATAAGCCTGTCTATCTACCAAGACTTCATCTCCCGGCAGTAGCAGAGGCAACATTGAATTTCCGACGACTTGGAAGCGCTGCCGCTGCCTCAATAACCAAAGCAATATATCCCAAAAATTACTGTTTCGGATTTGGGATACAGTTAAACTTGAGAAACCATCAAGTTCAGCTAGCTTTGTACCAGGGAACATCTGTTCTCTTTTTCGTAGCCCAGAACATTTCCTGAATCTCTTTGATGGCATCCATCAACTCTTGCGCATGTTGTGGGCTAACTTCAACCTTACAGGCAGAGCATAGCTTAGCTGCTTCCCAAAACTTGGTATGCAAATCTGGGAATTGCTCTAGATGCACAGGCTTGAAGTAATCTGTCCACAGAACCAGCAATTCTTTTTTAGTGAGTTGCGCTTGTTCTTCTTTGATTTGGATATACCGAGTGACGGTGTTTTCGTAGGCAGCCGTAGCCTTAACATCACTAGCCGGTGGAAGTTCCAAAGCCAGGATTTTATTGGTCATTGACACAACTGCTTCAGCTGCAATTCTGGCTGAAGCAGGATCATATACTCCACAAGG
>JAAHHL010000815.1 GCA_010672185.1 Caldora sp. SIO3E6
TCACACCCCCAGCTAAAGGTGACCCTATTTTCACCCTGGCAGAGGATGAAGTCGAGATGGGTGTAGGCATTCATGGTGAGCCAGGTAGGGCACGTCAAAAACTCGCCAGCGCCAATGAAATTGTAGATCAGATGTTGGAAGCAATCCTCACCGACTCCAAGCCTATCTCCGAAACTGAAACCACTGCTCCTATCTTTAATACTGGGGATGAAGTAGCTTTGATGATCAATGGTTTGGGGGGCACTCCCATTTCTGAATTGTATCTGCTCTATGGCTATGCTCACGAACAGTTGGAAGCAAAGGGCATCAAAGTGTGGCGCAGCTATGTTGGTGAATATTGCACCTCGTTGGAAATGGCAGGGATGTCAATTACCTTATGCAAGGTGAATGATGAATTGAAAGAGTTGTTACTAGCACCAGCAGAGATTCCCATTCGTGTCTTTTAGCTAAGAAAAGTAGGCAACAGGTAATAAAAGTAGACACGGGGACGCGGGGACGCGGAGACGCGGAGATAGGGATTTTCATGCATAGTGGTGAACAATTTTTTCACCGGGACTGCCTTCTGCCCTCTGCCCTCTGCCCTCTGCCCTCTGCCTTCTGCCTTCTGCCCTCTGCCTTCTGCCTTCTGCCTTCTGCTAGATATACCGGATTTGAGCAAATCAAGTCTAAACTGGTAACTGATAACTGAATTTTAATCAAACATGTCTTCTCCGTTTCCGGGGATGGATCCCTACTTAGAGCATCCTGATTTTTGGGCAGAAGTTCACAGTCGCTTGATTGTTGCGATCGCTAATTTTTTGGTTCCCCGCATTCGACCTAAATATCGAGTTGCCATAGAAAAGCGAGTTTATGAAGCGAGTGAGACAGATGGCAATAATTTGCTAGTGGTGGAGATTCCCGGTGCAACAACGAACTATCAAGCAACTAACCCAGACGTCAACAAGTCTAATATTGCTGTTGCGACTCCTGTACTGCAACCGGTAACAGTAACTCTCCCCATGCCTAGACTAATTAAGCAATCCTATCTAGAAGTGCAAGAATTAGCTACCGGGCAAGTAGTAACAGCTATTGAAATTCTCTCTCCTGTGAATAAGCGTGTTGGGGAAGAGCGAGCAATGTACCTGAAGAAACGTCAAAGAATCTTGGGTAGCTTAACCAATTTAGTGGAAATTGACTTGCTGCGGGGATGGCATCCCATGCCGACTTTGAAAAATGATCTCCAGACAGACTATCGCATTTTAGTCAGTCGCGAAGCTTGTCGTCCCCAAGCAGCTTTATATGGGTTTAGTTTAACAGAGCCAATTCCCACATTTTCTCTGCCTCTGCGATCCGAAGATACCGAACCAGTATTAAATTTGCAAACCTTGCTCAATAAAATCTATGATCAAGGAGGTTACGACTATGTGATTGATTATAGTCGAGAGCCAGTGCCACCCTTGCCCAAGGAAGATGCAACTTGGGTGAATGATTTGTTGCAAAATAGGGGGATGTGGTGAGGGAGAATTTAGAATGAAGAATGAAGAATGAAGAATTGGGAATTGGGAATTGGGAATTGGGAATTGGGAATTGAGAATTGGGAATTGATTAATTTGGGATAAGACCCAAAACTTACCACCTAAAACCTAACACCTAAAACCTAACACCTAAAACCTAACACCTACCACCTACCACCTACCACCTAAAAAATGAGCTCCTATCCTCCCTCTGATACTTTGCAATATGCTTACACTTTTGCCATTACTCTGGCAATCACTATAGTAGTCTATGTGCTGAGAGGTTTTGGTATTCTTACCTTTATTCCTGGTGGTTTGATCTGGCTCTTGATTCTCCTCTCAATTGGCACAGGATTAGTGTACGGAGTCCAGAAAACACGGCGTTATTAAATTCGTGAACAGGATATTTTGGTAGCCATGACAACCACTAAAACAGTTCGTTGGACTATCGCTGATCTCAAACTATTTCCAGAGAATGAAAAATGTTATGAAATTATTGATGGAGAGCTTTTTGTGACTAGAGCACCTCATTGGAAACATCAGGAAGTTACGGGAAATGCGTATGCTCAGTTACAGAATTGGTCACGTCAAACAGGTTTAGGGAGAGCCGCGATCGCACCTGGGGTTATTTTCTCAGAAACAGATAGCGTGATCCCTGATGTGGTTTGGGCAAGCAATCAGCGATTGGAGGAATGTCTAGATGAGTCCGGACATTTGACGGATGCACCGGAGTTGGTAGTTGAGGTATTGTCTAAGAGCAAGAAGGATAGACAACGGGATTTAGAGTTAAAACTGAAACTCTATTCAACAGAAGGAGTACAAGAATATTGGATTTGCGATCGCAACAAGCAAGAAGTTAAAGTCTACCGGCGTGAACAGGCATATTTGAAGCTTGTGGCAACATTGTTTGCTCAGGATACACTGATAACTCCTCTTTTGCCAGGATTTAGTTGTCTGGTAGGAGATATATTTTTTTAGGTGGTAGTTGGTAGGTGGTAGGTGGTAGGTGGTAGATTGTTGTGGAAAATTCCTGGGTAATCTTCAAGCTGAAAGCTGAAAGCTGACAGCTGAAAGCTAAAACTAAACAAATCGCTGAGTAAATTCATAACTCAAATCAACCCTACCCTGACGTAAAACTGCCGGGTCTAACCTTTCTGTTGTATTGCAAGTCATCAACACCACTAACTTTTGTTGGATTTGAATCCCTGCTTCCTCAATAACACTCTGATACAAAGTGCCATCAAGCAAACTCAGGATATGCTCCGTTTTGCTATTACCTTGAGCTACAATACTAGCTCTATCCTGAGCCAAATTGTCAGCTTCGTTAATAATCAGGCAAATTCGCTCTAAGTAACTCGGTGGTACAAAATTTTCCACCCCATCATGATCTAGGATAAAGATTACATACCCTAGAGGAACCATAATTTCCTTAGCTACGGCTTGTGTCCAAGCAGTTTTACCAGTTCCCGGTTCTCCACTTATCAGTACCGCCAGCTGATTTTGGTCAAAAACTGCTTGCTGTACCACATCAGTAAAGCTTTGAATATCATCGGGAAATGTCCGAATGGGAAACTGGCTATGAATTTGTCCCACACGGCTTTGATAACCACTGAGCATTACTGCCAAACCGTAAGTAGCTTTATTCACCAGTGAGCCTAATTCTTGAGCAATTAGACTGTACTTTCGCCTTCCTTCATTCAGATTATTGATTTGTAGCCAAACTTCCTGCTGGGGCCAATAGGCAAAAACATTACCCATAACATCTAAGCGATCCCAATTGACAAATCGATGGCTCGGTAAATAAAAATTGCGGTCATCGTATTCCTGGAAAATCAGTTCTGGCTTACCCAACAAATCGAGAATCTTAAAAAGAGTTATCTCCTGCAAGCGATTAAGTACATAATCAATGGGAATACTATCGCGGCTCACTTGTTGACTTACAGGGGTATCAACTAGCAAAACTTTGCGGTGGAGATAATCTGGAGTGGGATATTTAGGAGTAATATAGTCCCAAAACTCGTCTAGTTCATAGCGCGTGTTTTCTGAAAAAACGTTTAAAATATTTGCCCACCAAGCATAATCAGTCCGCCCCAGAGCATCTGCCACATCGCTGGCAAAATCGAGAGTTTTTTGCGTTAGCTCCCAAGGGTCATTGGCAACTAAATGGCAGAAAAAATTCCAATCAAATTGTCGATTAAAAGGTCGCCAACCAGCTCCTAGTAAACCTCGACCCTGCTGATTATTAATTGAGTTGTTATGCTGTTTACCAGAATATCCTGAACTCATAGTTATTGGTTATTGGTTTTTGGTTATTGGTTTTTGGTTTTTTGTAATTGTGTAACTAGTGCAGCGCGACGAAAATAACCCACCAGTATAAAAAGTTAAAAAGCTTATTAAATTATGTGAGTTAAACAAGCTTTCTTACCTCCTGCCTCCTGCCTCCTGCCTCCTGCCTCCTGCCTCCTGCCTCCTGCCTCCTGCCTCCTGCCTCCTGCCTTCTGCCTTATGCCTTCTGCCTCCTGCCA
>JAAHHL010000816.1 GCA_010672185.1 Caldora sp. SIO3E6
TTGAGGAGCGGAGGAGTTGGGGAGCGGAGGAGCTGAGGAGCGGAGGAAGAAGAGAGAACTGATACTTTTTGGATACTTAGCTAGGAAATCCCACCCAAAATTTCGCTCACCCTCCGAGCAGTATTGAGTAGGGAGCAGTCAACAGTCAACCGTCAACCGTCAACCGTCAACAGTCAACCGTCAACAGTCAACCGTCAACCGTCAACAGTCAACAGTCAACAGTCAACCGTCAACCGTCAACCGTCAACCGTCAACACCTAATCAAGCTGAAGGTTGGAGCAAATCACTAACTGTCTGCTGCATTTGAGCAATAGCTTGCAGTTGATAGTCACCAGTTTCCTGAATTTGATTCAGAGCAGCGACAATTGCCTCTAGTTTCTGCCGAATTTGATTAAGATTTTCTTGAGTAGGCTCTAGGGTCTCTCGATAGATATTTACTTTGCCCCAAAGCTCAACTGCCAACACCTTTATTGATTGCCAGTTTTCCTCAAGCTGCTGTAACTCGGCTAGCTTAGTTTCTTGATCTTGAGCCAGCTGAGTGACTATTCCTTCGGCTTGGTTAATGCTCCCTTGCATCTGCTCAACCTCACTTTCAAGGTTTTTGAGCTCCTCCTCCTGTTCTTGTCGTTGTATCTCTAATTGGCTGAGCACAGGTCCGAGGTCAATTTTCTGATTGTCAGAGCCATTACTGTCATCTATTCCCTGCCTGCGACGCAAGACACGCTGATGTTGATTGAGAATCTCTTCCCGCTCCCGCAAATTGCGGCGGGAACCCACCAGAGACTCATCAAGCAGCTGATAGCCGTCTTGCTCATCTGCTAGTTCTGACTCTAGGGCAAGGCGGTCATATTCACTAGCGTTGCTAATCTTAACTTTTATTTCTTCAATAGCTTGGTGCTGGAGGGTTAGCTCTTCTTCCTGATCATTAACAAAGCGCTTAACCTTTTCCAGTTCCTGCTGCAAATTGTTCACCATTGCCTCTAGTTCTCCTTGAGGCATTTTTTCCAGGGCTTCAATATCTACCTTTTGGCTAATCTTGACATCAGCTGATGATGTAGCCAGACGGGTAAGTTCCTGGTGTAACTCCTGGTGTTTTTGCAGCTGTAGACTCAGCATATGGGCAGCATCTTGTTTCATCCCCAGAGAATTTTGCTGCACCTTCAATTCGACTTTCGCTTGCTCAAAGGATGCCTGGGTTTGCTCCAACTCCTGTTTGCGTTTTTGGAGCGCTTCACCTTGAAGATCTACCTCAGCTTGGGTTTGCTCAGCTTCGGCTGTTTGCTGCTCTAACTGTTGCCAGTGATGATCCAGTAGCGACTGCTGATTGTTAACTAATTCAAATCCTAGATTTAGTTGTTCTCGCACTTCATCTGTCGGCGCAACAGCTCCTGATAGGCGCTCTAGCAATTGCTGAATTTCGCTGGCTTGGCTCTCATCTAAACCGACTGAACCCTGAAATTCGGCTTGTTGTTCTTCAAAGCGTTGCCGCTCACCTTCTAGATGCTGCCATGCTCCCTGCAACTCTTGGGATTTACGCTCGAATTCTTCTTGGCGTTTTGCTGCTTCGTCTTTCTCGCCTTCAAGTTCTTGACGTTGCTGGTCTAATTGTTCAAGTTCTTCCTCCTTTGACTGTAGCTGCTCATCCCAAGACTGGAGCTCCATCTCTCTACTATTGAGTTCCTGGCTCTGAAAAGTCAAAGACTGCTTCCATTGTTCAATCTCTTCTTCCTGGGTTTTCAGTTTTTCCAGCTTCGGAGAAAGACTTTGCAGCTCTCTGACTAAACGACCTGCCGCTGGCTCAATTTCTCCCTGTACTTGTCGATTGGCGTTGAGGTTGACGATGATTAAGACGCCGCCTTCAAAACTATTTGCTCCTTCAGCAGGCACTACTTCGTCACCAGGTACCGCACTCCAACTCTCAGACCGCTGACAAGCCAGCAGCTTGAGTTCGGTCTTACCTCCACCAAAAACTCCACCTTTCTGCTTTTGTACTTCTGCTAAATACAGCACACTGCTTGCCCTCTTTATATCTGTTGTGCCCAATTTTTAGAGTAAATCAACTTGAGCTAGAGCTCAGTCTGTCTAATCCACTCCATTTGAGTAAAACCACACTGCCAAAACAATAAAGCATATTCCTTATTTTCAACTGAGCAGATATTAAGTTCACAACTTCTCAAACATTACAATTAATTATAAATTGCTACGAAAGATTACAACTACCCCATTAATACCAGCCTTACCCGCTCTTATGCAAGCTTAGCTAGACAAAAGAGCAGCTACAGCACTACACCCCACACCCCGCCTACTTTTTAAGTGGCTTGTCACCTCGTAAGGTACTACACCCTACCTAAAAGTATAGAATTTCATTAATCCATTTTCAGAGTTAATCTGAAAATAGACGGGTAGTTAGTTTATTGTAAAGAAAAAGCAATATATAGTGAAGTTTATCTGTAAGTCAAATCTTAAATTAAACTAAATATATCAGAATTTCGGTATTTATCGCCTATACCTAGGCACTTTGCAGCTTGAACTGAGTGCAATATCCAATTGAATACCTAAATTGAGCCATTCCTCGGCTTAAAAACAGCCAATGTACTACGAATAACCAGTCAAAATCAAAGTTCACAGGGTGTAATTTAGTCATAAAGGTTCTTAGGAGCGTATTTTCCTTACAAATGCAGGGAACGTTGAATGAAATTGATATCCGTAGCATCCTGCAACTGATCGAGCTAGGTCAGCGAACAGGTGAACTTTTGGTCGAGGCTTACAGCTCTCACTCCCATAGTGTGAGTGTGGATTATACTATCACTCATCCCCACCAGCAAGCTCAATCACAAAGTACTGGACTTTTTTGGTTGGTATTCTTCCTCAATGGACAGATTGTCTACGCTGCACAAAGTGATGGTGACTTATCGCGCCTGCGGGATTACCTACACCCCTACAAAGCCAATGGAGCTTTGGAGCACTTAGAATGCCCATCAATGGCTTCTACAAATGCACCGGAATACGGTTATCTGTGGGTTTTGCTAGAGAAGCATGTACTGACACCAGCTCAAGGGCGTAGCATCCTCCAAAATATGGTACATGAAACACTCTTCGACCTCCTGAGTCTCCATCATGGTCACTTTTTCTTCGAGATTAGTCCAGCCTTAGCACCCCAACTAACAACCCTAGAAATTGCTCCACTGGTAACCAAAATTATGAAGCAAGTGCAGGAGTGGAAGCAATATAGTCCACATATTCAATCTTCTAACCAATGTCCGATGATTGCTGATCGTCCCCAGCTCAAGGCTTCCTTACCAGCCAACGCTTTTAAAAGCCTGGATCGTTGGGCAGACGGCAAAACTTCTCTACGCCAAATGGCTCGCTACCTCAATCGGGATCTCATCACAGTAGCGAGGGCAATTTATCCCTATGCCCAAAAGGGATGGATTCAATTACTCCTGCCAAAAGCTCAAAATCCATCTGCTATGCCCTGGAAGTGGGAATTAAAAACTGCAAAAAGAGCTCCTCGTATTGTCTGTGTTGATGATAATGTAGCGGTGGGAAAGACTGTAGAGCAGCTTTTACAAGCCAAAGGCTACGAAATAACAGCAATTCAGGATCCCTTGGAAGCTCTGAAGCTCATCTTCCCCCTCCAACCAGATTTGATACTCTGTGATCTTGCTATGCCTAAACTAAATGGCTATGAGCTTTGTGGAATGCTGCGCCAATCTACTGCCTTTCGACAGACCCCAATTATAGTACTTACAGGCAAAGATGCTTTTATTGACCGAGTTAGAGCCAGAATGGTAGGGTCAACAGACTACTTGACCAAACCTTTTGGAGCTAGTGAGCTTTTGCTGCTAGTGGAGAAACACCTTGATCTGAGGGAACTAGAAATAGCCCACAATCACAGTTCTATCACCAACAGGTTGAAGCAGGAGCTCGAAGAAACTGATATTACTAAGTCAGCCTCTGTATAAAGAGGTTTTAGTAAGCCCACTACAACTCTCACAAAGACAATAATAATT
>JAAHHL010000817.1 GCA_010672185.1 Caldora sp. SIO3E6
AGGAACTTAAGTTCCTTGCTAATAGCTCAAGTCCACTTAAAGTGGACTGAAGATGTTTGAGCCGATTGATATGAGTCATCTTTAGATGACTTGAGCTATTAGCCGGTCGTTTAAACGACCGGTGGGGAAAGGATTTCACGTTAAGTTGACACCAATGACCCTACACTCGCCCCTACGGCAATTAATATTGCATGTTTTGGGCATCTAATTAACATTATGCGTAATTCCTAAAGCCGCATCGATAACTGCCTACGTACAGCAAAACTAATTAACCTACCCGGTGTACTTGAACCCTGCATAACTGGTACCCGGAGAAATTTTCCCATAGCTAAACGAGCAATTCCCTTAAGGCGAGCTTTCAGCCTTGCTGACAGAAATTGCAGCGGATTGTTTCCTCCTTCCACAGCATAAGAGGGGACAAAAGCCAGTTTCCCATAGAGAATATCTGCTCGATGAGTTTTGCTTAAGCCATGACGGTGATGTTCCGGATTCGGTAATCCCCCATGTTCACCATAATTTCGGAAGGGAATGTAGTTCTTCAGCTGCTTGGCAAGTAAAACTGAATCAATCTCGGAGTCCCAACTGGAGTAATGACTAGTTCCTATTTCTTCTTTTACCTTCTCTGCTAATTCAATCAAATATTGAGCAGCATAAGGAGTAACAATATAGGCAACTAATGAAGTAGAAAATCCCTGAGCATAACCCTCTGGAGAGACGTAATATATCTGAGGAGCACAAGTATAGAGCCAAGAAACTCCGACATCAGTCTGATGAGGATTAAAGGGTAAGGGCAGTTTTCCCAATCCCAGCACCGGAACAAAATCGGCTTCAACAATTAGAGTTGGTTTACTCTGTTGTGTTGCTTCCTCCCAAGCCCGTCTATGGTTGAGTAAGCACAGGTAACTCGGCGAGAAATTCTGATATTCTGGTTGATGTTCCTGCCTGAGAACCTTACAAGGTAAGCCTTCCTTTGCCAAGGTTTCTTCCAGTAACTGGGTTGACTCTTTGTAGGCAATAATAAAGACTTTATCAATACAATCGGCAAGCTGGTGGGATTGAGGAGTTTGGTGAGCAAGCATTGAAAAATTGTTGTTTGTTGTTTGTTGTTTGTTGTTTGGGAATTGGTGAGTGTAAATATCTCTCCGAGTTTCTTATCTCCTCACACTTCCCACACCCCCACTCCTTTTCAGGCTAGGAGCAATGGCAATTGCGATCGCTGTTTAGCTTTAGCTTATTTGCTTGAGAAGAAATAGTAATAGAGACACTGAAATAGTTTTTGAGTATCTGGAATATTAATTAATTGCTTTTCTAAATTAATACAGGGTATCCAAATTTTTTCTTCCGAATAGAAACCTGATTGGCGAATCAGTTGGTAACCATTAGCTTGGTAGAAAGTAACTGTTGAGAGTGATGAAGTTACATAAATGGCTTTATCTCCTCCATCAATAGCTATTTTTTCCACTAATTCAAGCAGCTTTGTACCTATCCCTTGACGGATAAAACTTGGATGAACATATATGCCAGAAATTTGAGACTTTTGCTTGAGAAAAGACGCAAATCCAAGTATTTCATGTTCATACTCTGCTACAAAGCTGATTTCGTCTTCAGCAGATCTTGCTGATGCTTGACTGCGAACCAGAGACTCAATTTGAGTTGAATTGTAGTTTGGGGATAAATTTCTCAGTGAATGAGTTTGTAGTTCTATAATTTTCTTGAAGTCTTTAGGTGTTGATGAACGAATTTGAAAATTCATAATTCGTAAACTTATTCTTAATGAAGGAAAAATACCAATGTTGAACACAGGAAGGGGAAAAGTCTATTTCTTCGTGGAGCCACCGCTAATTTTCACTTTGTAGCCCAGCTTAGTTAAAAATGGCATTAGTTTCTCGGTATGGTCACCCTGTATTTCTAGGGTATTTTCTTTAACTGTACCACCGCTACCACAATGACCCTTGAGTTGTTTGAGGAGCTTGGTTAAGGTTTCCGGTTGGGCTTGGAAGCCAGTGATGATCGTTACGGTTTTGCCCTTACGTCCTTTTCGGGAAGCTTGTAGGCGCAAATTTTGCTCCTGGGGGGGAAGTTCCTGAACTCCTCGTTCCACCGCAGCTGGATTACTATTAGAACCAAACTCCTGGTAGACAAGACGATTACCAGAGGAATTGGAGTCGGAAGATTGGCGTTTGGATTTTGATGAGCTCATAAGTATTGGGGAATTGGGAATTGGGAATTGGGAATTGGGAATTGGGAATTGGGAATTGGGAATTGGCAACAGTGATAAGATTTGACTTTTTGGCGTATTATAGCTGAAGGCTGAATGCTGATAGCTGATAGCTGATAGCTATTAGCTGATAGCTATTAACTAACTTGCTCTATAGGCTTTGGGTGTTATGCCTGTAATTTGTCGAAACTTTTTGCTCAAATGGCTGTGGCTGTTGAACCCACAATCAAAAGCAATATCGATAATAGATTGATCGGTTTGTTTCAATAATTGCTTCGCTCGTTCTATTCGTTGGTGGATTAAGTATTGGTAGGGAGAGCTACCAAGAGACTGTTTGAATAAACGGCTAAAGTGAAATTGGCTGATGTCGAGCAATTGAGCTAAATTTTCAAGTTTAAGGTCTTGATCCAAATGAGCATCAATATACTCTAAAACACGCTGGAGTTGACGTGGTGTTAAGCCTCCTTCATAAGTAGGCAACTGTGGCTTCGTTGTTGTATGATGCCGCAGGAGATTCACTGCCAGAACATTTGCCAGGGAGTCGAGATAAAGTTGGCTGCCGGATAATCCCTGTTGTAATTCTGTATTAAGCATCATCGCGATCGCTTCTATTTGTTGATCGCGAACCTGGAATTCCGGTAACAATTCTAAGCGATCGCAATCTGGAGTAAGAGTTTCTCTGGCAACATTTTGCAAAAACTCAGCAGTGAGCCGCATCCGCAAGCAATTTTCCTCCCCTTCCCATCGAACAAATAAGGGTATGTTTGCCGGAGTGAGTAACATATCTCCTGGACGATATAACCCGTTGTAAGTCTTACCATCCTGAACTTGCACGTAATGAAGCGGACGGGGAGCAAGGGACATATACAGCGTATGCTCACCCTCAAAATGACAACTTCCTTCTCCCGGTGGATTTTGGAGTTGTTCGACTTGAATTTTTTCCCTGTGTTCCATTAAGCATTCTTAATTCTTAATTCTTAATTCCGTGCAGAGGTCTATTGTTCTCCAGAAAACTCTGGAAAGTCTCTAAATCAGGCAGGGAAGTTTGAGCCCCAACTTGGGTGGCAGCAAGAGCACCTGCTGCGGAGCCCCACACTACTGCTTGTCTCAAGGAGAGTCCCTTAGTGAGAGCAACTGCCAGAGCACCATTGAAGGCATCACCGGCTGCCACGGTATCAACAGCCTCAACTGGGAAAGCAGGAACAAAAAAACTTTCCGACTCCGTAGCACAGAAAGCTCCTTGCTCCCCTAGTTTAACAATTACTGTGCCCACACCCCGTTGTTGTAGCACTTTGGCTGCTTGAGCCGCTGTTTCTTGCCCATTTACAGAAAAACCTACCAACTGAGCCGCTTCTACTTGATTGGGAGTGAGAATATCCACACTCTGGTAAAGTTCTGATGGGAGTTCCTGAACCGGTGCAGGATCGAGAATGACTGGCACACCGGCTTGCCTTGCTGCTAAGGCTGCTGACAATACTGTGGGTAGGGGAATCTCCAGCTGCATGAGTAAGACACCGGCTTCTGGCAATAAGTTCTTGAGATTTTCTAAATCCGCTTCCCCTAACCGCTTATTAGCACCAGGAATCAAAATAATCTGATTTTCGCCAGCATCATCAACCAAAATTACCGCAATACCGGAACTAGTTGCTGCATCCACCACAATCCCTTCGATATCAACACCTGTTGCTTGTAAACTATGGCGTAACTGTTGCCCAAAGTCATCATCCCCCAAGCGTCCCACCAATTTGGTAGAAATACCTAGTCGCGCAGCCGCCACCGCTTGATTTGCCC
>JAAHHL010000818.1 GCA_010672185.1 Caldora sp. SIO3E6
TGGTAGATCCAGTAAGGAGTGAAATACCATGCTTAGACAGAGGAGTTCTCCTTGTTGCCATCCCCAGTAATGAGCAACAAGTATTAATATCAGTGCTAGGGGAAGAGAATGAAAAGTAGCAACCAGGTTTTGCCAAAAAGGTAGCTCGTAAGTTTGTGACCAAATCTGCTGTTCTGTTTGGCGACGTACCAATTTTGCCCAAAAGTAGAGAATAAAGATGGGAGCATCTGGTAACACTGCACCAATGGTAATCGGCAAAGCATCTTGAGGATGAGACTGTTGGCTGCTAATTAGAGCCAGGTTAATAACTGCGTGGCTGGGAGTATTCAAGGTGAAGTGCAATAGGCAATAGCTTCTTTCTTTTCTATCACACTTTGATACTGAATCCGCATCCATAGCATTCGCCAGGGCGGTTAAGACATTCTCAGGTAGGGCAAGTTAACAAGGGGCTTAAGCCCCTTGTCCTAATCGCCTTGGCGGTTGCTATAAAAGTAAAATTTCACAAAATCACCTGTTGCCTGTTGCCTATCCCAATAATAATTTATCAATAAAACCGGATTTAGTATGAATTGGTAGTTTTTTTGTCACAATGATATCAAGAGAGCCCTTGAGTATGAGTAGAGTACTGGTGACAAAGCGAAACTCGTCCGCTGCCATCTATCGGTCTTTGGAATGTAGACCAGACAGTTATCAGGATTGGTATCAACAAGGGAATGGCTTGCGTGATGAACAACGTTATCAAGAAGCCCAGTTTAGCTATGAGCGAGCCTTAGAGTACAAACCTCACGATTATTGGGCTTGGTACTGGCGAGGTAATGTTTTGGATGCCTTGGGAGATTTTGCAGAAGCTCTCGTTAGCTACGAGAAAGCTTTAGCCAGTCAACCTACTGACTATTGGGCTTGGTGTCAACGGGGCACTATACTCAGGGAACTTGGTCAGTACGAAGAAGCGATCGCCAGTTATAACCAAGCCTTGAAATCTCGACCAGATGACTACTGGGCTTGGTACAATCGGGGATATGTAGCCCTAGAAGACTTGGATTGGTACGAAGAAGCGATCGCTTGTTTTGAGAAAGCAAGGCAAGCTAGACCACAAGACTATTGGAGTTGGTACCGACAAGGTGATGCTCTCCGTCACTTAGGACGCTATCAAGAGGCGGTTGTTAGTTATGATCGAGCTCTTGGAAGTCAAAAGCATGACTACTGGGCTTGGTATCGGCGAGGTGATGCCCTACGTCACCTAAAATGTTTGAAAGAAGCCCTTAACAGCTATGACCAAGCCTTAGCAGTTCGACCAACCGATCACTGGAGTTGGTATCAGCGAGGAGAGATACTACGACAGTTAGGACGTTATCAAGAAGCAGTTGTCAGTTATAACCAAGCTCTTGAAAGTGATTTAGAAGACAAATACGCCTGGTATAACCAAGCTTGTTGTTATGCTTTACTAGGGAATGACCAACAGGCTATTAATTCTCTGCAAAAAGCAATTCAGCTCAATCCCAGAGAATACCAAAATCTGGCTAAAACCGACCCTGATTTTGACGACTTAAGAGAAAATAGCCAATTTCAAGCTTTGTTGTAAAAACGCCCCATCTACGAGTTGTACACTGTGAAACTATATCATAGGATGTTGATAGCAAACTTAACTTCGAGCTAATTATGGCAATTATTGACAATCACCAGCATATTTACGGTGGTATAAGTGAAGACGGTTCTACGATGTTTGGTGAAGGCTTCTACTGTGAAAGAGTTAAGGAGGGTACTTATATAGTTAAATTTGAACAACCTTTTGCTGAACTACCAACACCAGTTTGCACAATTCACGGACAAGAATGGAAGACTTTTGACAAGTCGATCGCCATTATTGAAGCTGTGAAAAACCAATTTACCTGCGTCACTTCATCTCCAGACAAACCTGTTAACTGTAGTTTCACATTTATTGTTTTTGGTGAAATTTAAATATAGTATTTCTCATCTTAAAATCTAATAGGAACCGTTTATGGCAATTATTAAAGATTCAAGTGGCAACAAAATCCAGCATATCTACGGTGGTATCAATCCAGACGGTAATCATTGGTCTGGTGAGGGCTTCAGGTTCCAAAGAATTCGGCAAGGTCTCTACTTGATCGAGTTTGAGCGGCCTTTTGCTGAATCACCAACACCAATTTGTACAATTTTCGGGCTGGAATCGGAGACTCTTGACAAGTCTATTTCAATTGTGGATATTGAACCATTGCAGTTTGTTTGCGCCACTTCATCGATGGATCAACCAGTTGATTGTGGTTTTACATTTATTGTTTTTGGTCCAGCATAAACGAGGAAGAGCTTAATCTGACTATTCTCTTATTTTTTTTATATTTACAAAGGAATTTCTACGACAAATTCAGTACCCTTTCCTTGTTCTGACAAACACTGTATATTGCCCCCATGTTTTTCTACAACAATTTGGTAGCTGATAGCCAACCCTAAGCCAGTACCTTTTCCTACGGGTTTAGTAGTGAAGAAGTGATCAAAAATTCGTTGCCGGAGTTCTTCGGGAATACCAGGGCCATTATCAGCAATTCTGATGATAACGCTCTGAAAATTTTGAGCGACATCGCGGCTGAAAGATTCTGTTGAACAGTAGTTAACTATCTCGGTAGAGATGGTAATAGTGCTACGATCGCGCTTGGGTTTATCTGCACTTAGCTCCCGGTCATATTCTTCTAGAGCATCGATCGCATTATTCAGGATATTCATAAAAACTTGATTAAGCTGCCCCGCATAACATTCTACTGGAGGCAAGTGACCGTAGTTTTTGACTAGCTTAATGTTGGCTGCGGCAGGCTTGAGGCGATGCTGTAAAATCATGAGAGTATTCTCAATACCCTCATGAATGTCTACGGCTTTACGCTCTGCTTGATCCAACCGTGAGAAATTTTTTAAACTGTGGACAATCTGGCGAATACGATCTGCCCCCATATCCATTGACTTCAACAATTTAGGAAAATCTTTGACCAAAAAGTGAAAGTCAATATCTTTGGCAAACTTGCTAATTTCCTCCACAGGTTGGGGATAGTGCTGATTATACAGTTGTACCAATTGCAACAAATCATGAGCATAGTGCTCTGCATGAGAGATATTGCCGTGAATAAAGGTAACTGGGTTATTAATTTCATGAGCAACACCAGCAACCAGTTGCCCTAGGCTCGACATCTTTTCGGTTTGAATCAACTGTAGTTGAGTTTGTTGAAGTTGATAGAGAGCCGCTTCTAGTTTGGTTCTTTGCTGAATTAGGGTTGCTTCCGACTTTCGTAAAGCAGCTTCGGCGGCAGAACGCTCCCGCAATTCCGCTGCTAGCTGCTCGAATAAGGCTGCTTGCTGAATTGCTACACTTAACTGCACGCTTAATTGTCGGAGCAATTTTACTGATGATGTGCTCCATTTCCTTGGTTGACGGCAGTGATGAGCAATTAACAGTCCCCAGAGCTGATCTTTTTGTAGGATGGGAACCATCAGGTTGGCTCTTACCTGAAACCCCTCTAGCATTTCGACATAACATTGGTGCAAACCAGCATTATAGATATCCTCAACAACCCGAATTCCTCCTTTTCGGAAGTAAGGAGCCTTGGTTTTATGAAAACAGTTATCCTGAATCTGCTCTTTCAAAATCGACTTCCACTCTTTACTCACTGATTCGACAACCATCGTTCCTGTGAGATCTGGGTTAAAACGGTAGATAATGGCTCGATCGCAAGCCAGAAATTGTCGCACTTCTTCTACTGTGGTATTGAGCACTTCTTCCAGGTTCAAAGTCTGGCGAATGCGCTGATTCATTTCCCCCAGCAATTGCTCCCTCTCGGCTTGTTTCCTGAGTCTGGCTTCAGTCTGCTTGCGCTGGGTGATATCCCGGAAAGACCAAATTCTACCGTAGCAGTCACCATTGGGTGATAATACTGGAGTTGAGTAACAATCAAAAACTCTGTCGTCATTGAGTTTGACTTCATTGCGACTAGCAGTGGTAGGGTT
>JAAHHL010000819.1 GCA_010672185.1 Caldora sp. SIO3E6
TGCATTGTAAGCAAGTCCCAGATTGTTCAGAGCATTCCCCTCCCCTTTACGGTCATTGATTTCCCGTGCGATGGCTAAACTCTGTTGGTGGTACTCAATCGCTTTGGTGTAATTTCCTAGGGAAAAGTAAGCAGAACCCAGATTGCCCAGAGATGCTCCCTCCCCTTTACGGTCATTGATTTCTCGTGCGATGGCTAAACTCTGCTGGTGGTACTCAATCGCTTGGGCATAATTTCCTAGGTTACGGTAAGCATTTCCCAGGTTGTTCAGAGCATTCCCCTCCCCTTTACGGTCATTGATTTCCCGTGCGATGGCTAAACCCTGCTGGTGGTACTCAATCGCTTGGGCGTAATTTCCTAGGGAATAGTAAGCAATTCCCAGATTGTTCAGAGATGCTCCCTCTCCTTGGCGGTCATTGATTTCTCGTGCGATGGCTAAACCCTGCTGGTGGTACTCAATCGCTTGGGCATAATTTCCTAGGGAATAGTAAGCAGAACCCAGATTGCCCAGAGTCTTTCCCTCCCCCAAACGGTCATTGATTTCTCGTGCGATAGCTAAACTCTGTTGATGATACTCAATGGCTTGGGTGTAATCTCCTAGGTTACGGTAAGCAATTCCCAGATTGTTCAGAGATTGCCGTTCCCCAAAACGGTCTTTGATTTCTCGGTAGATTGTTAATGACTGTTGCCAAGACTGTAATGCTGCTTCAAATTGACTGGTTTTAAACTGCTCAATCCCTTGCTGAAACAGTCGGTCTGCTTCTGCTCTTTGCTCATCTACACTCTGAGCTAAAACTGCACTAGAGGGCAAAACGAATCGGGGACTTGGCTTGAACTCAACCTTACCCACTGCCAAACTCATCAGCGGTGTCAGCAGAACAATTGCAACCAGTTTGATGGGCTTGAGTCGCATACTAAACTCCAGTCAAGGGATTAGCTTTTTTGTTCAGTATATAGCTTAAGTCGTCTAAAGACGACTGGTAATGATACAGGTTAATGCCAGATTATTAGGACATAATGAGATATCTTCAGTCCGTTTTAACGGACTTGAGCTATGAGCATTGAAATTAATTTCAATGTGGTCTAGCAATCGCGATCCGTGTATTTCCCAAAACCGATATCCAGAGCGATAACTTGCTTATTCAAAATTCATACCTTACAGGCGCACACCTACTCCATTATTAAAATAATAGCAAAAAATCACGAAAATCACAACCAATAAAATTAAGTTGTGTCATTTGTCATTTGTCATTTGTCATTTGTTGTTTGGAAATTGATCTCCCTTGTCTCCCTTGTCTCCCTTGTCCCCCTTGTCCCCCTTGTCTTCCTTGTCTCCCTTGTCTCCTCTACTCTGCTTCCCCAATCAGAGTAAATGCTGCCCAATCCCTAGGATTAGGGTGGGTTTTCATAGTAGTTAACATCGCCTGCCGCAAAGCTTGAGCCTTGTTACCAGTTTGTTGCCAATTGCGGTAAAACTCAGTCATCAAACTGGCTGTTGGTGCATCAGGAACAGACCACAGAGAAGCAATAATGCTCGGAACCCCAGCTAACATCAGGGAACGAGAAAGACCAATAACGCCATCCCCAGCAATCTTACCTCGACCTGTATCGCAGGCACTTAGAACCACCAATTCAGCGTTGAGCTTCAATTCCAAAATATCTTCTGCCAAGAGCAACCCATCGGTTTGAAAACCCGTACCATCTGGAGCTAGGGCAATTATACCGGGAATCGAGGATTCGACAACATCATCAAGCAATCCGTGGGTTGCTAAATGAATAATTCGTGCAGCTGCCATCTTTTCAACAACAGTTAATTTGGTTGCTTGATCACCAGTTAACTGTTGGGTGTTAAATAATTTTGCAATAGCTTGACCTTCTTTTTCTGCACCCGGTAAAGGAGGTAGTACCTGGGGGACTATGTCTTGCTTGGGACTTGAATTCAGTTGATTTGGAACAATCCTCTGTGGGAGGGGAGTAACCTTCGGCATGGTGGGATTGCCTACGACTAAGATTTCATTGCTTCCTGGTTTGTTTTGCTTTTGCTGTTGAGCCAGTTGATGAGTCAATTGGAGTACCTGAATTGAAGGAGCAGTTAAGATAGTGTGTTTTGCAATTAGATACTCACCTCCCTTATCCCTTAAAGCGGGAAAGGGAGCTAAAAATAACTCACCTTCAGGGATAAAAATAACCGGTTCGTTGGGATTATTCGGCAACAAGTCGGCAATCGGTTCAATAAGGATTTGATGCAGTTGCTCTAAGCGTTGGTCTTGTTCTGGTAAAGGCTCAAAGCTCACTTCGAGGCTGCGACCCCTCGCACCAATGGCATGGCGACTATTGCTCACCAACTCTTCTAGGGAAGTATTGAAAGGTTGGAGGTCAACTCTGCGCAAGGTGACTTCTCCTGTGGGTTGGATCACCCAAATGAACAATTCTGAATTATCTGGTTCATCTTGGATATTAACATTAGGGTCTGGATAATATTGATTGCCAAAAATCAGGGAAGAATTGCGGAGATTAAACTGATTTTGAAATGGTATTGTGGGAGATTCTTTAAAATCCAAATCCCTCAAGGCAGGCATAATAGAATAGGTAACTAGGGTCGATTTTTGTGTTTTGGCAACTTCTTTAATTTCCTCAATGGTGGGTAGTTTGAGGTTTTGTTGTCTGGTTTCTTCAGGAAATAGTTGCTCTACTAACAACTCAACGAACAAGCGAGTGCGTTCCCGTTCTGTGAGTTCTACCCCCATCTCCGTTTTATTTTGAGCGATGAGAATCTTTTGGAGTAATCGGGGAAGGGTGAGTAAATCAAAAAGTTGTACTGCGCTGCTTTGTCGCTGACCCCTTAAATTATTAGCAGTATTAGCACCAGGACAAGTTTTTTGGGCAACAAAAGAGTCTTCTATTTCGAGTACTGTGCGGATTGACTCCTCAGCTGCTGTCAAATTATCTGCTGCCAAGAAGCTCACTCCTAGTTGACTACGAATCAGTAATTCTAGGGATTCCACTCTTGGTTGATTGATACCAAGATTTTGAAATTTACTGACCATTGCTAAGCTGTTTTGATAGTAGGCAATCCCTTGAGCAAAATTTCCCTGCTCTCGCTCAATAGAACCGAGATAAGCCAGAGCCACTGCTTCTCCCCAATGGTCTCCGAATCCCTGGGCTATGGCTAGGCTTTGCTGATAGAATTGCCTTGCTGTTGAGAGGTTGCCTAACTTTTGATAAGTACGACCGAAAGCTAACAGTATTAATTGTTGGCTAGGAGGATCATCAAGTGCTTGGGCAATAGTTAAATTCTGCTGATACCATTGGAGTAACCTTTGATTTTCGGTGATTGGCTCCAGTTTCCAACTGTTAGCAGGTTTTTGAGCTAATTGTTGCTGACTGATAGTACTCTGCTGTTGGTAGCTATCTGCTTGAGTATTTTCTCCCAAAGCTGAGTAAATTTGTCCCAAATTGCGATAATAATAAGTAAGAGCCTCTAGAGCTTCCCTCTCTAACTCTCCATTTTGAGTATTCTGGGCAATAGTATGCCATTGCTGATAGGATGCAATAACTTGCTCATAGGGGGCGATCGCTCCTCGAAGGTCTCCTGATTCCAGGTAAGCTTGGGCAAGTATGGTGAGAGCCTTTACTTCTTCCCATTGAGCTTTAGTTTCTCTGGCAATAGTTAACCACTGCTGAGCTAATGCAATTGCTTGAGGATAATTTTTTTGTCCACGGTAGAGGGAGGCTAAACTCCTTAAAATCCTTGCCTCCCAGCGACGATCCTTAAATTCCCTGGCAACTTCCCATTCTTGTTCTAACTTCTGTGTTGGTTCAACCGATTGAGCAAAACAACTCTCTGGTATTAGGGGCTTTTGTAATCGCTGTTGTTGCAGTTGTTCTAATTGTTGCTGGTACTGTCTGAATTTATCTTGCTCTCCCAGACGTTGATAACTTAATGATAAGCTGCCCAAAGTCTTAATTTCTGGATCGAAAGGGGAAACAAATGCTTTACTAATACA